>JAYVQZ010000018.1:0-3155 GCA_043776735.1 Deltaproteobacteria bacterium
CTCTGCGAAATTATGGACTAACACGCTCGGGGTCAATCCGACCGGGGTTACCCTTTCACACACCTATACTGGGCACGACAACTTCGTGGACACAAGGGACCTTTCGTTATGTAAAACAGCGACCTGTTCGATTGGTTTTCAGTTAGTTTCGGACGCTTCCAACAATGGTCTGGGTTTAGCAGTCATTGGGCTATCCCTTGATTTACTAACGCTCAACACTACGACGTATGATGTTTTAGGGGGAACTTCGATGGCCTCTCCTAATGCCGCGGGAGTGGTTGCGCTGGCTCTTTCCTACAACCCTAGTTTCACGGCGAGCGACGCTCTTGCCGCCGTCAGAGGAGGCGGCACGCCAGTTGCCGCATTGAATGGCAAGACCGTAACTGGTAAAGCAGTGAATGCTATGGGAGCGTTGGCATTTATCAATGCACCTACTGGTGTCACTGTGGTCAAAAAATGACGGCTTCAAAATATTTTCTGTTATGTGCCATCCTGCTTCTTTCCAGCTGTGGATCCAAAACGGTTCGGTACGACCTAGACGCTAAAACTAAATCTCTGCGTCCTGCGATCATTTTTATTCCCGGATTTTACGGGTCGGCCCTGGCCGATGAAAAGACAGGTGAGCGTTTCTTTCTCACCTCCTGGGGGGCCGTCTTTAGCGGCACTCCACTGGCGATTACCACTCCTGATCTCGGGGTTGATGGCGCTCATTCGCTTCGCGCGGACGGCGTATTGGAGTATCTGCGCATTATCCCTGGGCTCTATTCTGTAAATGTTTATGGGGATACTCTTGATTTTCTCCGCGACACGTTCAAAGAGACCGCCGAGATTGTTCCCTTTGACTACGACTGGCGTCAGGAAATTTCTCAGTCGGCCCGGAAATTAGACTTACTCGTAAAATCGCTTCAGGCGGCGGGCGTTCCTCAGATTCTTTTTGTGGCTCACAGCATGGGCGGTCTCGTGGCGACTTATTACCTTAGGTATGGTTCGCAAGATCCTCTCACCGCCATTGATAACGGAGAGGGGGCTAAACAAGTTTCGGCAACCGTTATTGCGGGCACTCCGTTTGGCGGGTCCGCATACGCCTTTAGAAATCTTCAAACAGGAACCTCTCTGGGACCGGCTGATGCTCCCTTAACTGCCGCCTCGATGGGAACCTTTGGATCGATGTACCAGCTCCTTCCCAATCCCGATGGAAAGGCCTACCTCAACTCAAATGGGGAACCTCTAGGAAAAGAAGTGTTTTCGCCTGAGGTATGGAAGAAGAAAAAAATGGGGCTTTTTCGTAAGCGCGGGGAGGTAAGTGCTGTGGTCCAGGCACGGCGGGAGGCCTACGTGACTCAGGCTCTTCAAAAGGGCGAGTCTTTTATCAGTAAAGTCCGCACAGAAAAGGGAAATGGCCCATCGCCTGCGATGCTCTATTTGGTGGGAACTGGGATTCCTACCGTATCCCATGCTCTTTGGAGTCGGCCCACGCTGGCAGAAGAAGGCAAATGGCTCTATGACGATGAGTCGGTGCAAAAGGCATTTCCCGGGGGGGCGAAACTTTCATTAATTTCCGATGGTGATAATACCGTACCGGCCGTATCGGCAACCCCACCCGCGGGACTGCTTCGGCGTTTACCGGGGCGAGTGATTACGGGCATGGCAAGGCATGAGGCTATCTTGGACGACAAAACATTTCGCACGGCGGTAGAGACTTTTCTCAAAAAGCATCTATTGGGAAGGCCAAAAACCGGAGTTCATTAATTAGGTTGTTGGTCCGCTTTCTTCGTTCCTTTTCCAAAACTCAGACACCTCTTTAAGGATGCCCGTGGAAACCAGTTCGCGTGGACTTTGTTCAAACCAGTCAGTGGGCAGGGAGCAGGAATAACTTGGTTGGATAAACCGGTTGTCCATCAAAACAATGAGGCCACAGTCCGTTTCCGATCGAATCACGCGCCCCGCCGCCTGAACTGCCTTGGCCATGGCAGGATAGCTGTAGGCATAATCAAATCCGGCACCGTAAACTCTTTGGTAATACTCCCGCATCTGTTCGCGTTCCAGGTCGAATGTAGGAAGCGGTGGCCCGACGACAAAAGCGCCGATAATCGTATCTCCAGGATAATCCATACCCTCAGAAAACACGCCTCCTTGCACAGCGAAAACGACGGCCGGAGCCAATCCCTGTTTAAGGTGGTCGACGATGCTGTTGATTTCGGCAATCCGCATCTCTTTATATTGGCGAAGCGTTACAAAATCTTTTGGCGTACGAAAACGTTGGAGAACCTCTTCGAGAAACTGAAAGCTGGGAAAGAACGCAAAATAATTCCCTGATTTCATTTCTGCAATTCGGGAAATCGCTTCGGCAATCTTTCTATAGTTGTTGGCGCGGTCGGAATACTTGGTGGAGATCTCAGGAATAATCAGCACCTTCCTTCGGCTTTTGGGAAAGGGGGATTGAAACTCCGCCGTCTTAATCACTTTAGGATCAAGCCCTGAGAGCTTGGCGTAGTAATCAAAAGGCTTGAGCGTCGCTGAGAATCCCACCACCTGATCAAACTCGTCATAACACTCTTTGAGCATTTCTGAGGCGTCGCAGCAGGTGATCTTCACCATGCTGCCTGGCTTTTCTAGGCCCGACCAGTCGATAGACTGGAAGGTGGTGAAAAAGACGGGATTCTTTGGCGTCGTCACGAAATCCAATGCCGAAGTAAATTCAGACCAATAGAAACTTAAACGCAGCACTACGTCTCGAGGCTGAATTTCTATATCCGATTCCAGATAGCGCGAGAGAAAGGCGCGAAGCTCGGCGTCCTGATCAAGAAAACTTTGGGCCGGGGGGTCAATGACAGCACTCTTTTGTTTCCCTTCTGGCCTACAGGCTTCCACTGTGGCCTGACAGGCGTTGAGCAGGGCTTCGGCTTCCGTCCGAAAGGTGGCGGGAAGTTCCTTTATATCGGCCCGCATTCTCTCTAGCGATACGGTGGAAAGCTGAGGGGAGTAGTAGCCGATGGCACGGGAAAAAAGATTATGGGCTTCATCGATGACGAGGTTGGGTTTCCCCTCTTGCCCCATGCCGACTTCGCCCATCTTTCCAAAGGCAGTGCGGGGAGAAAAGACATAATTGTAATCGCAGATTACGACATCTGCCTCTTGGGAAGCTTCTACCTGAA
>JAYVQZ010000019.1:0-3152 GCA_043776735.1 Deltaproteobacteria bacterium
AAGCCTTTGAAGCCTTGGCCGCTAAATACCCCGACATTCACGAGCATTGCGTTGAGGATAAGGCCAACGGGCCTGCCGTGATTGCCAGTTTAAAAAGTAAAATCTCTGGAATCATCGCTATAGAACCCAGAGGATCTAAGAAGGCTAGGCTTGCCTCAGTCTCCCCTGATTACGAAGCCGGTAACGTATACTATCCTGACCCGTCCATAGCGCCCTGGATCAATGACCACATTGTTGAAGTAGTGAACTTTCCCAAGTGGCCAAAAGACGACAGGGTGGACGCAGAAAGCCAGGCGTTAGATAGATTTCGCTCGGGTGGGGTGGGTACGTTCAGTAAAAAGATCATTCCTAAGCGGCGCAGTGATAGGTAGATTGACTGGGATCAAATTGTTGGGTGTCATACCATTTCATGATTACAAAACGACCTCTTAAAGCACCTCTTAAATCCAAAGGCCCGCTGTTTAATTTGAGCGGGCCTAGACCTAACGCAAAAAAGAGGCGCCCCCACAAGCTAGCCGACCTTTCTCAAACCACAGCAATAGAATCACAACCTGCCACCAAGGGCACCCAGGCTTCGGCGCGCGGCTCTTCGGGTACCAAGATCTTTGCTGGCTTTTTCTCTGAAGAATATTTACCAGAGCTCAAAGGCCGGGCTGCCGCTGAAGTCTACGACAAGATGAGAAGATCAGACGGCCAGGTGAAAATGCTCACCTCTGCCGTAAAAAATGTGATTAAGGCCGCCACATGGGAAGTAGAACCCGGGGCCCAGGGCGATGCCTATCAGTCAGACGCCGATCTCATTAGTCACATTCTTTTTAATGATCTCGATAAGGAATGGAAAAAGAAACTAGGTGAGCTTCTCACCATGGTTGAGCATGGGTTTTCTCTTTTTGAAGTGACCAACAAGGTGGTTTTAGATCACCCAAAGTTTGGCACCTACAACGGCATTGCAAGTCTAGGCTATAGGAGCCAGCGCACGATTTACCGTTGGCATTTAGATAAACAGACAGGGCAGCTTTTATCTGTCACCCAGCTTGCCCAGGGCGACTTGCAACGCTACCTAGAAATCCCTGGCGAATTTTTGATTCACTTTGGCCTCGAGGTTGAGGGAGATAACCTTGAAGGGATCTCACTTCTTCGAACCTGTTACGGCGCGTGGCTTAGAAAACAGGCCTATTTAAAATTCATGGCCATCGGCACTGAAAAAAGCGCTGTCCCCACCCCAATGGCTGAAATTCCAGACGGCAAGCAAGACACAGCGGAATACGAGAACCTCATTGAGGTTTTAGAAAATTACTCCTCCAACGAATCGGCCTGGGTGACTATTCCTGCCGGGTGGAAATTAGATTTCATTCAAAACCCCTTCGACCCTTCCAAGTGCATTGCTTCAATTGAATTTGAAGACAAGCAAATGAGTCGGTCCTTTATCGCAAACTTTTTAGAGCTCGGCATGAGCGGTAGTGGTGGAAGTTATTCCCTAGCCCTTAATCAAAATGATTTTTTTGAAAGTGGTGTGGAACAACTAGCCGATGAGATCTCAGGTCCCATCAATAAGCAGCTCATCCCCCAACTTATTCGGCAAAACTTTGGGCCAAGGGATTTTTACCCAAAACTCAAACACTCAGGCATCAGAGACCGGATCGGGAAAGAATTTGGAGAGCTCCTAAAAGATTTGGCCATGACTCAGTGGCTCACCCCTGATGACCCAAGCGAAGTCCATTTACGAAAACGGCTAAAACTTCCACCAATGAGCCTAGACGGACAGCGTAAGGTCAAAGCACCCTCTGAACAAACCGGCGTGGATTTAGTGCCGCCTGGAAAGGGCCCAATCCCTCCAAGTGGAGCGCAATTTACTGAAATTCGGTTGGCTGAAAAGCCTCGGGCCATAAAACTCATTGAGACGGGTACTGATGAAGTGGCAGCCGTTATGCTTGCCAACCTAAAACCCGCAGGTGAGGCCCTAGTGGCGGACATCATGCGGGCGGTTAAAAAGGCCGCACCCGCTGACAAGCCCGCTGCAAGACGCGGAATTGTTGCCACAGGATCAATGGCCTATAAGGCAGCCTTGAATGAGGCCCTAACTACGCTTTCCACGCGCGCTATTGCCCAGGCCAGGTCTGAAGTGCCCAAAAAGAGAAATGTAAGACTTCACGATGAGCCTCAGGTTAGTTTGAAGCTTGGCGAGTTTGAAAAGCTTCCCACGCGCGTTCAAAAGAAAATTCAGGCCCAAACCGATCTGGTAGTAGATAGCCAGTTTAGTGACCTTGAAAAGGCCGTGGGCTTTGCCTTTGACCACGCTGAGGGATCAACGGACTCTTTGGCCATTTTAGAGCAAGACCTCACCGATTCGGCTACTCGGGTGGTCGAAAGTGCGGGGCTTCAGGTAGGCGCTAGCAATGCGGCAGCCCTAATCGTCAATGAGTCTAGAAACGCCTTCTTTTTTGAACCCGATGTGGTTGAAGGCATCGCCTCATTCACCTTTGTAAACCCCGATCCCGTATCACCAATTTGTCAGGATTTAGCAGGACAAGTCTTTGAGACAAATGATCCTAGCGCCTGGCGTTACTTCCCCCCACTTCATCACCGGTGTAAGTCCATTTGGGTTCCTAATTTGGTGGGAAATGATGAGCCAGACGTAACAGGGCTTAAGCCATCGAAGGCCTCGCTCGATAAGTACATGACCTTAAGTGAACGACCCGCCCAAAACCCAAGAGGGGTCGCTAAAAGGGCTAAAAGACAATAGAATTAAAAATACACTTTTGAAAATGATCCGGGTGGGCTTACTATCCGTTTTAGAAAACCAATGCCGCAAAATTCCCCAAAAACTGCTAAAAAACTACACTTCGCGGTTCCGCCTTTTATTATTCAACTTGCTGAAGACGATGAGGCTCCCGACAAGATTCAGCTCTTCAGGGTTGGCGTTTTCCATCACGACGAATACGGGATCATCCCTATTACCACGGCCGTGCTCGAAGAAATGCTCACTAATTACCGAGCTGACGTTCGGGGAGTTGATCTGGCCATAGATTTTTCCCATGAGTCGGGTAAAAAAGCGGCAGGCTGGATCAAAGACATCTTTTTAAACGATGACGAAACAGAGCTTTGGGCTCGGGTTGCTTGGACCCCCGTCGGTAAAGAAGCTGTCATCAACA
>JAYVQZ010000020.1:0-12330 GCA_043776735.1 Deltaproteobacteria bacterium
AAATAAAGGCGCCGGACCCCTTGGCCCCCTTCATTTTTCAGGAGGTTGGCTGCATGGGTTACTTTGGAGATGCTTACCCTAATTCGTTTTTGGACTTCTCGATGGGTATGATCTTCTAAAAGGAGTGACAAAGTTTGCCATCTTTCGAGGATAGTTTTTATCTCGGCTGGGGTGAAGAGGTCTTCAATAGCGGCTTGGAATTCCTCCGCGTTCTTTGAGGTCCAAAGCAAGTCGGCCAATTGTTTTGCGGAACTAGTAGTCATCACGGCCCGCCGATCTGGTTGGCAACGGTGGGGTCAAATTCTGGATTGCGGGCCGGGCTACGGGCATTAATAACTCCATGGGTTATGCGAAAGCTTTTAGCATGGATTTTGGGAGGCGCACAATTCCAATCAAATGGGAGCGGGTTAGCGGGGGAACGTTGGTCTTAGATTGGGCGGGAGTAAGGGGTTGTTTTTTTTACGATTTTTTTTGGTTTTCAGCGCTCACCCCTTAGTTAATGGCCTGGGAGGTTCGCTCAAAGTTCCTTGTTGAACTTTCCGACGTAGAGAGGCCTTTGGAGACAGCAGGCTGGTGTGCACTTTCCGTCTACGGAGTTTGTATTCCAAAGTGAGGTAGTTTTCCCCGTTCTTAAAGCCACTTAGCCAAGTCGGAATACAGCGGGTTGGGCAAAGGTCGGCAAATTTTTTGCACCATTGGAATGTTCTGGGGGGCCAGAATGAATCCAATTTTTACTTTTCTGTTTTCCGTTTCCACCACACTTTTGCTTTTGAGCGCAACGGCGATGGCCGAGCGTCGGGGAGGTTCGCAGCCGCAATATTTTTCGGCGGTACCAAACCATGTTTTGCCCGTGTCAGCATCCGGTCGCCCTTTGGCTCCGCGCTATGAAGCAGACCCCCCAAATAGGAGAGGCGTCGAATTCAATTATCGGTATGCGCTGGAAAATCCCTCTGAGGATCATGTGATGATCAAACTCAATATTACCGATCCCAACGTTTTGGCTAAAAAAGAAAAACTATTTGCCCGGGTGAGGTATTTCGATCTTTCCGATGACAGTGCTTCGAAGGAGACAGTGGTGTCGATCCGCTTTGAAGAGGGGCAAAAAGCATTTATCGATGTGAAAGATCTTAAAGCGGAATCGGTCTACCGCATGGATGTGGATCTTTTTACTCCCACACCGGAGGGGCCACTGGCCAGCAAGCTTGTCTCTAATGCCGGTGCTTACTGGGGAGTGACTTCGGGAAAAACTGAAGTGGCTAAGGCCCGTCACAAAGTCACAACTACGATGTTACTTGAAAATGAGGATTGGCAGCTCGGCCGTCGCGGTCATGGCAATGCGCCGTATCTCAATATGGCTGGAGGGTGGTGCGGGGAGTTTCCGCATTGGTGCTCGAAGCCTTACCTAAAAGTATTCGATGAGGAACCTTCGGATTCCTACGCCGGTGCGGGGTCTTTTTTTGGAGGATTCCAAACGCCCGTTAAAGGTGAGGCGGTTCATGGAAACTACGGACTGATTGGTGCCCACAAGTTTACTGTTCTGGGTTACTCGCCTAAATCTGGTCGCGTTTATACCATTGAAGGGAATTTCAACAATTCAGTGGGAATGAACATTCGCAGTACGGGCGAGTTTAGCGGCTACGGAAAAATCAGTGACGCAATTCTTTGGAAAGACAGTAAGCCCAGTACTCCTTAATCTACCCGGCGCTCCGTGTTGTTTTATTCGCTCCCTGTAATCACGGGAAGGCGTTTCCTTTTCGCCCCCCCGCTCCTTATCTGAAAGCTATGACATACCTATTGGCTCTAGTTCTACAGTTGGGGAGTTTGGCTATAGCAAAGGAGGTTCCACCAAGTTTGTATCAACTTGCCAATCTCCACCCTTTGGAAGGGACCGTTCAAACCGGGTTTAAGGAACAGCTCCCGTTCAAGTTTCTGCCGGGGGTGCCACTGGAATGCAAAAAGTCGTTATTTGACGGCTCTACTTTAGTGTTCGCTATGTTTAACTGCGCTGTTGTGGTCGGCGCCAGGTTACAGTTAGCCAGCGACACGTTAGATCTTGGTCCCATGAAGCTGCAGGTGACCCATCAATACTACATACCCAACCCCTATGACGTACCGATGCCGGGGGCCATTACCAAAAAGGGCTGGATTCATTACTACACCTATATGGGCACTTATCTCGATCACTCATCAAATAAAAGCCTCTGGCGCCCCATTGTAATTCGGGCGTGGTACTTCATCGACACTCCCAAAAATATCGAGGTCGGCCGAGTGGAATTAGATGGCAGCAAATACAAACTGCACGTGAAACAAGCGCCGCGAAATTAATGTCTAGCGACTAGTTTGTTTTGGAGGCCGGCTGCACTAAAGGGGCTGCTGGCGCCTTTAACTTTACGGTTGTGGAGGTTCGTAAGAGTCCGTCAGCTAGGTTCACCCGAAACGGGGTGACCTCGGTGATCTCTAACTGGTCCATGAAACCCAAAACCAAAATAAGGTTGGGTACTTGGTTTTCAATATAACGGCCGTTGAAACTGTCGTCCTTGAGATCCCAGCTTGCTTCGAGAGCCTTTTTGACCATGCCCTGATCGTAACTTTTGTCTTGAGGAGCCATCGCTTGCTCTTTGATGCTGATGGAATGGACGCTTCCAATTCCAATCACTCGGGTTTCGGAGTCTGCAATGCGATCAAGGGCAAGGTGAGAGACTTTTTTTGCCTCTTTTTTAACTGCGGCAAGCGCGGCTTTGGTGCCAGCCTTTCCCACAGGGTTAATGCTTCGGCCTTTTCGCCGTTTTAGAATCTGGCGGATCTTCTCTTTGAGAATGTCAGATCCAAAATTATTGTTGGAACCCACTACGGCGCCATTGGCATCAAGAAAGGAGATCTGTTGGGATCCTCCGCCAATGTCCCATGAGATGGTTTTACTGGGGTCGGTCTTTGCAGCGCCCACCGCTGCCCAAAAACCTAGGCTGGCTTCTTCTTCTTGAGAAATGATCCGCAATGGCATGCCAGTCTCTTTGGCAAGCTTTTCAATGGCAACTTTGCCGTTGGTGGCCTCACGGAAGGCAGCTGTGGCGACTCCGATAAATTCAGTAGCGCCAAGACCTTCAGCCAACTTTTTAAAGCGCTGAATTTCAGTGATGCCTCGTTCAATTACCGCTTCTGATAACTCTTTTTTTTCGCCGCTGGCTTTGATGGCATCCTGATAGGCGACTTTAACTTCGCCTGATTCCGCCGGAGTGGGGAAAAGGATTTCGACGTGCCCTCCTTGGTCCGCCGTGCCGATGCGGCCCACTTTCATCTTTGTTGCGCCCGATCCGATATCGAAGGCGGCCCAAATCTTGGAACCAGCTGGGAGGGAGTCGTCCGTCTTTTGTTGGGGGGACGCACAGGCGACCAACAGGGAAACGAAAAGAACAAAGAAAGGTAACGAGGTTTGGCGCATGGGAAACTCCGTTGGTAAGTCTTGAACGAGAATTTGATTAAACCTGACGCGTGATAACACACCGAGTCCGGTGATTGCAATGTGCCCCCTGTCACGATTACGTTACTCAAAACCATGAATGAACTCTCCCCAGCAGATCTCCAAAGGTGGATGGGCTTGGCCCTGGAACTGGCGACCCAAGCGGGTTCCCAGAATGAAGTTCCCATCGGAGCCGTTCTTATCCATGCCGGTAAAGTTTTAGGTCGCGGACGAAACCGCAGGGAGGAGACCCAACGAACTGCGGCACATGCCGAGTTTGAGGCCTTGGACGAGTTTCATGCCAATTCCAAATCCTGGCGTTTGCCCTTAGGCACTATTCTCGTGGCTACGCTAGAACCCTGTCTGATGTGCACCGGAGCCTTACTGTGGGCGCGGGTCGAATGTATCTACTATGGCTGTGCAGATCCCAAAGGGGCCGGACTTAATTTTATTTTGCCTGCCATTGAGAGCGGGCGGTTTGATCACAAGTTTCAGAAAGTGCAGGGAGGAATTCGCCAGACAGAGTGCTCTGGGCTCTTAAAAGAGTTCTTCAAGAAAAAACGAAGTGAGCCTTAAGCGCATTTAAGTGAGAAACTTTCTTAGTCCCAAAGCCTTGGGGTAGGGGTCCCAAAACAGATTCTCTTCTAGATAGGTAACCCCCACTCGACGGGCAGCGTGGCGCAATAGCGACACCACGGTTTGAAAGGATATCTCGCCACTGCGGTAACCTTCTAATTCTTCCCAAAGAGATTTCTTTTCGTTGTCAGAAATCTGATCTTTGAGAAAACCAAAAACGTGTTGCAAGACATTGTATCGGCGCCCTGCTGTCGTTGCTTGGCTTAAGGCTTTGAGGAAAAGCGATTCATACTCTGCGTATACTTCAGAGGGTGTCTGCTTTGCTGAGTTGGCAGCAATCTTACCCAACTGCGGGACCGATTTTGGACTATGGGCCAAGATTAGAAATTTATATCGTTGTTGGAAGAGTTGAATGGCAGCCACCTTTTTAGGTACCTGCTGCCAGCGGTAAAGGGCAAAAACCCGTGTCACAAAGTGTTCGCGCTCTTCTGGATTGCTAAGCCTGCCCTCTTCAATGACAGGGAGTCTGGGAAAAGACTCCATTAGTGCTTTTGCAAAAAGCCCTACGCCATCCTTACCGAAGCTTGCGCCCTTACGATCTATTCGAACCCTCTCTTGGCCACAGGTGGGGGAATTTTTTTTCAAAACAAAGCCATGTAGAATGGGAAATCTTTTTATGATTTTTGCTGAGGTTTTTTCGGCAAGGGGGGTGAGATCCCGCTGGGTTTCATTGGCGATCAGGCGAACTCCCTCTTTGGTCTCTGCCAGTCGAATGCTTTCACGAGGAACGCCTAACCCCATTTCGACTTCCGGACATACGGAAAACCACTCCACCTGTTTGCCCAACTCTTTGATCAGCCACTCGTTGCTTTTGTGACCCCCGTCAAAACGGACCGGCTCTCCTAGCAGGCAAGCACTGATGCCGAGAATTGGTTTTTCCACACTCTAGGCCGGGGAAAAGGCGCGGGAGGAACGATCCGCGGTGCCTGGGTTTTTGCCAGCGTTTTGGAGGTTCGAGAGGGATTCCAGGGTGGGGTATTCAAACGCAAAACCCATCTTCTGTAGTCGTTCCGGTCGTACCCGGTGACTATCTGAGATCGAGTCCCCTTTTTCCCCGGCAAAGAGTCGGGCTACGGGCGCCAAAGCGGACAGACTCAGTCGACTCCCGGATTGGCGTTTAATGAACTCCACAAAATCGATATGTGTGCTTGGTTCGGGGCTGCAGACGTTGAGGACGCCCTCGACAGCCTGGTTGGTGAGGCATGCGGTGATCGCGTTTATGGCGTCTTGGTAGTGAATCCAAGAGGCCCATTTTGAGGAGGCATTGCTTCCGCCGAATGCTGGAGCATGAGCAAAAACCGCAGCTTGGGGCCCCAAGAGGAAACCAAACCGCAGAAGTACCAGGCGCCCCATTCCATAAGGGAGTGAGCGGGCTTCTTTTTCCGTCTCAGCGTAGACTTTGGCCAAAAAATCGTCTCCTGCCGGGGAGGACTCGGATATCCATTTCTCGCCCTGTTCGCCGTAGATCATGGCAGACGAAGCGACAATGAGAGTAACCGGTCGTCCTTTGCGCTCTTTTAGTGCTTGAATGAGATGGCGAGTTCCCAAAACGCGGGTTTCTTTAATCTTGGTCTTTTTGTCCTCACTCCAACGACCGTCTAGCCAACATTCACCGGCTAGGTGAATGATCGCATCTATGTTCTTAATTGCAGTAGCCGGCAGGCCCTCTTTCGTGGCGTCCCAAGTGACCCCAGTCACCTTTTTGCCGAATTTTTTCTCGTAACCTGTGGAAACGGCTTCACCCTTACGTGACAAAAGAGTCAGTTCATGGCCTTGGGCCAAAAGAGTTTCTGCCAAACGAGAGCCGAGGAAGCCAGAGCCGCCGCTAATAACAATCTTCATAAAAAATTTGTTCTCTGATTTGGGGGGAGTGTAGCGGATCGCGGCAACTTTTTTCAAGCGGTGCTTGTGGGTTGGCGTTTTTCCTTGAAGCGGCGTGACGTCAACTAATGCAAAAATCACTGGTATGTTTACGCTTTTGGAACCCATTCACCCTATCTGGCGCGGAGCTCATAGATGTGTCGATTCGATGATTACCTTCTGTGGAAATCTGAGTTCTCTGGGCAGGAAGTAACAGGTCTGGGACCCGAGCGGGCTTTTCTTGTTTCCGCTCGGCCTTTGTCGTCTGAAAAGACACGATACGCCGTAGTCGGCCAGAGCTCCGATCTTGGCCTGGCTGAGTTCCGACGCTTTAGGGTTAAAGGCACTCCTCCGGTCTTTTTAGTGAATGACGCGGTTCAGATTGAACGAGAGCGACTTCTTCCCGCTTTTGACACCCTATTTGCCCCCCACTCCTTGGACGTAAGCCTGCGAGCCTTGGTCTCTAGCCGGGCGGTCATCTCCTTCACCTTGGTTCCCGCCATCGTGGCTATTGCGCATCGGATCCCTGCCATCGTCATTTCTAGCGACCCCAAGACGTTATTGCTCACAGAGCGTCTAGGAATTCCCTGTTTGAAACGGGCGCCTGCCGTTCGGTTGCTCAAAGCGGTAACCGAGATATTTGAAAACTACTGCTGGGACGTTCCTTTTCTTTCTGGCCAGATCTTTCTCGAAAAGTTGAAAATGTCGGGCCTTTCCCCTCGCCAGGCTTTGCCGGAAGCCGTTTCGACACAAGTGCAGAAACGAATGACGCTGGCGCTTATTTCGGATGCGGAGTATCTACCCCACCTCAATGGCCTGCTTCACAACTTCAAAGAGGTGGGCGAATCGAACTTCTCTATAGAAGTATTGGCGTTAGATGAGGCCACCGAAGAGTTCGTTCAACAGAAGAAGGCGGAATTTTCTCTTTCCTGCCATCGTTTTGACGACCTTTGGAATGGGGTGGAGGCTCCCTTTCGGCAATCGTGGAGCGTTCGGGATAAAGCCCTTCGCTCCAAGCCCCGCTTTCTTCTGAAGTTGGTGCGGGCTCAGCGCGATCCTGTGCTTTATCTTGATTGCGACCTTCATTTCCGAAATTGCCCTTCGGCGCTCCTTCAGGAATTTAAAGGGAACTCCCTTTTACTCTTTCCCAATTGGAATGACTCTCCTCTTGAGACCAAGCGTTTTGGGGTTTTCAACGCGGGGATGGTGGGAGCTCGAGCTGGAAGCGAAAAGTTTCTCGAGGTCTGGTCCGAACTCTGCCTCAAGCATTATCAGTCCAAAGGCAACGAAGGTTACTTCGTCGATCAGGGTTTTTTGGATCTGGTGCCTTTGTATAGTGACGATTTCACCGTTTATCGAAAGGGTGATGAAAACGTAGCGCGTTGGAATCAGCTCACGCGCGAAGAGAGTGCGCCCCTGAGATCGTTTCATGCCTCTCAGCCCGACGTGAAGGGCTTTTATGAAGAGAAGATGATTTGGGATCAAGCGCATTGGCTGTTTTCGAGCGTTGCTCCTTCGACCTGGGAAAAGCGGTGGCCACGGCTTTTAGAAAACCTATGGCGTGCCCATATACTTTCTCTCTCTCGTTGGTGCCGGCTTTCGGAGACAGTGGCGAAATGGTCGGGACGGGACATCTCTCAATCCAGTCGTGCGGCCCGTTGGGTAGTTTTTGGGTGGGGTCGATTCCTTCTTACACAGATTGCCTGGGCTCGCCGCCAATTTTTGGCAGAACATCGGGCGATTCGGCGAAGCCAGCCCGACTCCTGGGTTTCAGAACAGCAGTTGGCCATTCGTGGTTCGGCTTTTTTGAGAAAGAGGGCTCGGCCCTTGGTTCCACCGTTTGACCTAACTGCCGAGTTGCCGTGTGGGTGGAAAGAACAGGTTTCAACTCCGCCTTCACCCCTGGACATTCACTAAGGTGAGACTAGGAATTCTGTCTCCGGCATTCCCTCCCTTCCCGTGTGCGGAGTCTGATTACGTTTTCCGTTTGGCATGCGGCCTACGTGAACGCGGAGCACACGTAACGGTGGCCACCTCTGTCGTGACAGCTCGAAGGACTTCGTCATTTTCTGTCGTTCCGGCCAGGGGTACCCTCTCTTTAGTTAGGGACTTAATGAATGCCGAAATTGAGAGCCTTCTGGTTCCTTTTCAGCCCTGGCTTTTCAGAGAGGTTCCCTTTTATCGCCGCGCGATTCGGCTTTACCATTTCTTAAAACCGTCGGTTCCTTTAACTTTGCTCATCTATAATCCTGAGCCACTTCTTAACAAACACAGCTCCTGGCATGCTTTGCTTCCTTCCTTTTCTCGAATCGTATTGCTCAGCGAACGGCATCGGCTAAAGTTTTGCCAAAAATTTCCCTCACTGCGCCAGCGAGCCTTTGTGATCGCCCCTTTTTCTTTAGCTCCTGTGAGGCCTCCTTTTTCAAAGGACCAGGCCCGAGAAAAACTGGCACTGGGATCCGACGAATTTTGGTGGGTTTCTCTGGGATTTCTCTTTCCAGGAAAAGGGATAGAAACCCTGCTCAAGGCGTTTGGTCCATTGGCAAAGAAGCAGCCCCAAGCGCGCCTTGCGATCATCGGGGGGGAGATGTCACAAAGCTATTCCAGTTGGACGGATTTTGCCCGGTGGCTTCGTCACATCGCTACGAGCCTTGGAGTTTCTGACAAAATCCGATGGGTTGGGGGGTTTGACGGCGACAAAGGGTTTCCCCAGGATTGGCTTACCGCTTCCGACTCTGCCGTCCTTCCGTTTGACGTCGGAATTGGCACGAACAACTCATCTGTGGCCACGATCACTGGTTTTTCGCTTCCGATAGTATCCACTCGTGGCCAATTCCTGGATCCCGAGTTCTGGGAAGAGAAAAACTGCTTACTGGTTCCGCCACACGACTCAGCCGCGCTAGGATTAGCAATGAACCGGACGATGACCGACGCTGAACTTCGTGAGCAACTTGCCCAGGGGAGTCGGTTACTGAGTGCTCAGACGTTTGATTCTCGGACTAATTTTGACTATTGGCACCAATTTTTGCACCGTCCCAAACCAGTCGTTCCTGCAGCGCGGAATCAGTGGGTTCCAAGGTATACTTAAACGTATGCGACGCTTGCCCATCCTTCTCTGTCTTTTTCTTGCCTTAGCCGCCTCTTTTTCCATCGCGGAGGAGTACACGCCGTTGCCCAAGCCGCCTCAAATAACCCCACAGGATCTGGATAACTCCGATCAATTGGAGGTCGTTGGGGAGCCTTTGGTAAAGCCCGAGGCCCCCATTAAAAAGGTAGACCCTGCGGAAGCGATTCCCTTAATCGATGAGGGAAATCGTCTGTGCGATTTAGGAGAGTTTGAAAACGCTCGCGATAATTTTGAAAAAGCAATTGCCATTGATCCCAAAAACCATCGCGGCTATGCGGGATTTGGCCGCGCATGGATAGGGTTGAACCAATTGGGGCGGGCGTCGGAGCCCACTCAAAAAGCCCTTGAATTGGATAAAAATTCCATCGACGCCTTGATCAATCAGGCCGAGATCTATTTTGCTTCAGGCCAAAAGAAAAACGCAGAAGATTTTGTCAACCGGGCCATCAACGCCAATCCCGGTCACGGCCGCTTGCATGAAGTTCGTGGGGCCCAGGCGATCGCCGAGGGAAAAGCCGAAGAGTCGATTAAACTTTTTGAGACGGCAATAAAACAGAATAGTTTGCTCGGCCGGTCCCACTTGATGTTGGGAGAGATCTTTCGTCTAAAAGAGCGTTACCCGGATGCCATTTCTACGTATGAGAAAGCCCTTCGCCTCCCCTTGTCTTCTGACTATAAAGGCCGCCTTCATGAGCGGTTAAGCCGCCTGTACTCCTCCATTCGCCAACATGCCTTGGCAATTAAGGAGGCCAAAGCAGCTCTCTTTATTGAAAAAGACAGCGCGGAATACATGCTGGCACTGGCGGATGCGTACAATGCGGGAGAACAAAACGATCGAGCCATTAAAACGTTTCAGGAAACGCTCAACATCAACCCTAAGTTTACTGCTGCCTATCTGGGACTAGGGAGCGCTATGATCAAAGGGGGGCATATTGGAAAAGCGATTGAGACATACAAACAACTTGCCGAACTTGAGCCTCAAAACCCGCAGGCGCATTACGAGTTGGCTAATGCCTATCAACTGCGAGGCGGTCCATCGCTTCAAAATGCTGTGGATCATTTTCAACGGGTTATCGCTATCGATCCTGATCACTTTGATGCCCACTTTAGTTTAGGGCGTATCTATCGCCGACAAAAAAAGTATGACATTGCTCGAAAAAATTTGGAGGACGCCACGCGCATAAACCCTAAAGTGGCTGCCGCATGGGAAGAGATGGGCTTTGTATTCAGCGCAATGAAAGAGAACAAGAAAGCGATTCTTGCCTATCAAAGAGGGGTTGAACTCGATCCACAAAATCCAAACTCACGAACGAATCTGGGAAAAGTTCTAGTCTCTGAAAACGCTAATGACGCCGCTATCGGTCACTTTCAATTGGTCATGCAAAAATACCCCCATTATCCGGAAGCCAACTATGGGATGGGGTTGGCCTATTGCCAAAAAGGAAATTCGGACGAGGCCCAACGCTATTTAAAGAAGGCGACAATCTACCGCTCCAAACGCGCCGGCACGTTATTAAGCTTTATCAATAAAAACTGTCTGAATGGACGCCGGCCGGCGTCACCTTCTCCCTATACCTCCAAACCAGACGACAAAGACGAGGAGCCGCCACTTCCCCCGGCAGCCGCCGTCCCATTACTTCCAGGGAAGTTGCCTGGCAAATAGCGCCGCTTCCAAAACCCTTTTTGAAGTTCTGCGGTCAGGCTACTATAAGCCCGTGAAAACGTGTTTGCGCGCAGTTTTAGTTCTCTTCACCCCGCTTCTTCTTTCCTGTTCGGGACCGGCTCCTCGCGCCGAATCGCTAGTTCCTAACCCGCTTGACTCTAAGCTTGTGGGGTTGAACTGCGATCACTTTATCGATGAGAGTGAGCTGACCCACCTTAAAGCTGAGAAGGACATCGCCGTTTACGCCTGTATGGGCTGGGTGCACGCTAAAAACCGAGCCTTTCAAATGGACTACCTGCGGCGGGCGGCCTCCGGGAGGTTGGCAGAGGTCTTGGGAGTGGCCGCATTAAAAGGGGATTTTTTTCTGCGGCTAATGGGCATTCGAGAAAAGGCTCTTGAAGTATTTAACGGATCGTTAGAGGAAGACACGCGGCTAATGTGGGCCTACGCCTACGGCGTGAACCGCGCCTTTGCTCTTAGAGAAGTGAGAGAGGGATACGAGTTTAAGCAATGGGGGTACCAACCTGATTCCTGGCACCCGGTAGATTCCATGGCAATTCTGCTTTTAGAATCGCTCAATGAAACCCAAGCGTCCTTCTGGCAGTTGATTAAAGAAGAGAAAGCGCGCGAACGTTTTGGGAATAGAGCCAAATCCCTCTTGCGTCCCTACGGTTTGCCCTGGGACACGCCGATCCTAAAGGAAGGGGAGACATCGGACACGAAGGGGCATCGCTCGGCCACGCGCACTCCGCTTTGGGACACCCGGGAGGGAGAAAAGCCATGGGCTCCTGACATCAATATTGGCGAGTCAGGAAGCAATAGCTGGGTGATAGGAAAAAGCCGGTCGCAATCCGGGCATGCTTGGCTGGCAAACGATCCGCATCTAGAAATTACCCATCCTCCCTTTTGGTTTTGGATTCATCTCGAAGCGGGAGGACTAGATGTGGTGGGTGCCACGGTTCCAGGAGTTCCCGTTATTACCAGCGGCTTTAATCGAAAGGTGGCCTGGGGACTTACGGACTCCTACATTGCAACTGGGGAAATTCTTGCCGTTCCTAAGGAAGACACCCATTCCTTTGTTACCCTTAGGCCGACGGTTTTTACACGGATAGGCCCTTTTCAAATTCCAATCTGGTGGAAGACGTTTCAAAAAAGCCCCGATGGCTGGCCCGTACTTCCCATCGACGGGCCCGAGGGAAAAGTTTTGGTGCTTCGGTGGAGCGGCCTTGCCGTGACCCCATTGGGGCTTAGCCCTTTGGGACGAATTAGCCGAAGCGCTTCTGCCAAAGAGATGGCGCAATGGTTTGCTGGGGTCGATCTTCCCAGCTGGAATTACGTCTTTGCCGACACCCTGGGAAATTTTGGCTACCGTGCTATCGGTTTGCTTCCCCGTCATGATGGCGAGCGTCCCTTTGGAGTGCCAGAGGGAAAGGCGGCCACACTAGGAGACTGGAAATTTCTTTCTCCCGAAGAAGGGCCCCACATTTTTAACCCTCAGCGCGATTATATAGTGACGGCGAACAATCGACAGGAAAGGGAAGTGGGGCCACAAGATCGAGGCCGGGCTCATAAAATGGCGTTTCGTGC
>JAYVQZ010000021.1:0-3137 GCA_043776735.1 Deltaproteobacteria bacterium
CCCTCCGATTTTTGCCTCGTCGCTACTGATGGCTCCATTGACCGCTATTGCGCTTTTGGGTTCAAACCCATTTACCGATGCGATACGTGATGCCATTCATCGTGGGGGGACGGTCTATTACACCTTTTACGTATCCTTAATCATATTCTTCGCCTTCTTCTATACCGCTGTGGTCTTCAACACTGAGGATGTTGCGGAGAATCTTAAGAAGAACGGTGGCTACGTTCCTGGAATTCGTCCTGGTAAAAATACGGCGGAATACTTTGATCGAGTCCTAGCGCGAATTACCTTTGGTGGAGCTCTTTACTTGGCGATGATTTGTCTATTGCCTGACTTTCTTATCACACGATTCAAGGTTTCCTTCTTCTTCGGAGGAACTACCCTTCTCATCCTGGTGGGCGTGGCGCTCGATACCGTTTCTCAAATCCAAACCTTCCTCTTAACCAGAGACTATGAAGGGTTTATGAAAAACGCCAAGTTGCGTGGCCGCAGAGGTTAAGCAATCGTGACGGCGGTAACAGTGCTCCTTGGAGCTCCAGGCTCCGGGAAAGGGACTCAGGCTAAGCGACTGGCTCAACACCATAGCTTCGTGCACCTTTCTACAGGCGACATGCTTCGCACGGCGATTAAAGCTGGGACGACTTTGGGAAATGAAGCGAAAGTTTTCATGGATCGCGGTGAGCTAGTTTCCGATGCCACTATGATTGGCCTTATTAGCGAAACCGTTTGTAGTCTGCCCCAAAAAAGCAAAGTCCTATTGGATGGTTTCCCCCGGACACTTCCGCAGGCAGAAGCCCTTTCCAAGACGGCTAGCTCTCCAGTCGGTAAAGTGATTTTTTTTCAAGTTCCCGAAAAAGAGCTGATTCGTCGCCTCACGGGACGTCGGGTCTGTTCCAAATGTGGCGCTTCGTTTCATCTTATTTCCCTACCTCCGAAAAAGGATGGCATTTGTGACTCCTGTGGCGGTGCACTGCTACAACGGCCAGATGACTCCGAGGGGGTGGTTCAAAAGCGGCTGGCCATTTTCGTCGCTCAGAACAGTCAGCTCCTGGACTTCTACCGTAAGCAAGCAAAGCTTGTTGAAATCGACGCCAATCAACCGGTTGAAGAGCTACAAGCCAGTCTGCTGAAGATACTGTCCTTATGATTCAAATTAAGTCCAAAAGAGAAATAGAAAAAATGCGGGCAAGCGGAAAGCTAACTGGAGAGATTCTTCAGCAGCTTAAGAGCCTCATTGTGCCGGGCGTTTCACTTTTGGAATTGGACCGCAAAGCAGAGGAGCTCACCTTAGCAGGTGGAGCCAAGCCCGCATTTAAAGGCTATATGGGGTACCGACACACACTTTGCACGTCCGTGAACGAACAAGTGGTTCATGGTGTTCCCTCCGATCGAAAGCTAAAAGAGGGTGAAATTATCGGACTGGACTATGGCCTGGTTATGGATGGCTACTACGGCGATAGCGCAATCACTGTCCCTGTCGGGGAGGTCTCCGCTGAAGCCAAGAAGCTGATGAAGGTTACTCACGACTCCCTTTATGCCGCCATAGCTCAGTCTCGGCCAGGGAACACCCTTAAAGACATTGCGGCCGCTATTGAGGCGGTAGTAAAGCCCCATAAATATGGGATTGTACGAGACTTTGTTGGTCACGGCATCGGCCAAAAGTTGCACGAAGAGCCGCAAATTCCCAACTATGTGGAAGGCGCTAGCAGTTTAAAACTCCGTCCCGGGATGACCATCGCTATTGAGCCCATGATCAACCAGGGTGGAGCCCAGGTTAAGGTCCTAAAAGATCGATGGACCTGCGTCACCGAAGACGGACGTCTTTCGGCTCATTTTGAGCACACCCTATTAATAACGGAAAATGAACCAGAAATTTTGACGGATTGGGCCAATCAGGCGTATGGAAAGTGGTTAGCTATTTAGGAAACTTCGGAAGCCCAAAGGGGCGTCTGGCAAGACCATCGATTGGCTCCGTAAAAGCCTACCCAAGACTGCTTTTGGGGAGATTTTACGTAGTGGGCCAAATGATGGTTTTTCATTAGTTTAAATTGACAACGCGGAAGGGCTTAGCCTAAATATGGCCTTTATTATTTTCGGGGCATAGTCTGTGAAAGTAAGAGCTTCAGTTAAAAAGATTTGCAATAAATGTCGGATATTTAGGCGCGCCGGAGTAGTTCGTGTGAGCTGTGAAGATCCTCGTCATAAACAACGTCAGGGGTAGTGTAGCGTGGCTCGAATAGCTGGTGTCGACCTTCCTAGGAATAAGCGAATTGAGGTCGGCCTTACGTACATCTTTGGGGTTGGCCGTAGCCGATCCAAATCGATTCTTAAGGCGATTCAAATAGATAAAGACAAGAACACCGATCAACTTTCGGAAGAAGAAGTCGCTAAGATCCGTGACTACCTCGAAAAGAACTTTGATGTGGAAGGTGAACTGCGTCGCGTAGTTGGTATGAACATCAAACGTCTTATGGACTTGGGTTGTTACCGTGGCGTGCGGCATCGCAAAGGCTTGCCGGTGCGTGGTCAGCGAACTCATACCAATGCCCGAACCCGAAAAGGTCCGCGCAAAACAGTAGCCGTGCGTAAACAGCTCAAAGTTATGAAGTAATGGAGTGGTGAAGTGAGCAGCGAAAACCCAACCGTAGAGTCTGAAAAGCCAGAAAAGAAAGTCGTCGCCGCCGCCCCAGAGGGCGAGAAGAAAGACGGCGAGAAAAAGGACGGCGATAAGAAGGAAACTAAAGAGGCCGTTAAGAAGAAAAAGGGAAGACGAGAAATCCCAACCGGTAACTGTTATATACAGTGCTCTTTTAACAACACGATCATTACCATCACAGATCCTGCGGGAAATGTGGTCTGCTGGTCGTCGTCTGGACGAAAAGGTTTTAAAGGAGCCAGAAAGAGCACTCCTTTTGCAGCACAGATTGCAGCAGAGGATGCGGCACGTTTGGCTGTTGAGAATGGCGTAAAAACGCTTTCGGTTTATGTGAACGGTCCTGGGGCAGGTCGTGAGACTGCGCTTCGAGGATTACAGGTAGCAGGCTTAAAAGTTACCTACATCAGAGATATTACCCCGATCCCTCATAATGGATGCCGTCCACCAAAACGGCGCAGAGTCTAGGAGTTAGCAGTGGCCC
>JAYVQZ010000022.1:0-3116 GCA_043776735.1 Deltaproteobacteria bacterium
GGAACAGAGATTGCATTGACCAAAGCCACTATGGAGGAAAATTCAATGCAACCAGAAATCGTAAAATCAAAAACTAACAACCATTTATCCGCAGCGGGAGAGTCGATTGAAAAGGGGGCGGAAGATATCTTGGACAAGGGCCGAAAAGCTTTTGCTAGCGTGGTAGACCAAGGTGAAACCCTCGCAAAAAATGCCCTGTCTGAAGTCGAATCTGCTGTAGAGGCAACCGGCGGACAGATAAAAAAATACCCGGTGCAGGCCTTGTTGATAGGCTTGGGAGTGGGTGCCTTGCTTGGTTTCGTCTTTAACGGCTTTCGTTCTAACCAACGTGCCTGAGGGTGAATGGCGTGAATAATGAAAACAATAGATTAACAAATCAAAACTCGCAGGTCCTCACGGACCTGCCGAGTCTTTTTTTCGGGAAGCCAGATCGGGATGCTCGAGACTCCTTGGTCGCCTTGACCAAAAGCAACCCTTTCCCAGCTCTAGGACTTTCGGTTGTTACCGGATTTGCCGCGCTTTGCTTGGTTCGTTCGTTTGGAAAGACAGCGTTGACTTACGCCTCCAATGAGTTTGATCCCGAGCTGCAAAAAATTAAAGCGAGAGGACGAGAGTTGTTTTTAGAATGTGTGATGAAAAAGTTCCAGCAGATTGAGTCACGGCTGAAATAAATTGGCCATTCATATCGGACTCCAATAAATGTGAAACTGTTTGCCGCGTTAGTAGCTAACAATCTCCTGCAACGCGCTGCCCGGATTCTTGATTGTGTCCTTATTGTACCTACTAGCGGGGAACATCAATTTCATTAGATATTGAATTCACCCCCGACACACGATCGGTAGTCTGCTCAACGACAATTTTTTCCTCAACCGATCTTACCTTTCCCTGCAATGTTACATGACCACCCTGGGCCTGTATTTTAACGTTTTGGGCGCCAAAGGAGAGAGTGCGATCTTTGTAAAGCTCATCGCGAACCCGGGTGATTAGTTCGACGTCCGAGACATCGGGTTGAAATTCCTCTACGCTTGTCATTTTCCTATTAAAAAATGGTGCGCCGTTAGCTTGTTGAGAGGCCAAGGGGTGGACAGAAAGAGCGCCTGTCATTTCGGAAACTGTAAGTGCGCCGATTGCCACCGCGATTAATTTGTATTTCATACACCCTCCCTTAACTTAAGCTTTTCGCGAACTATCTCCCTACAGTAGCAACGTTCGTGCCTTTAGTTGGGGTAAAAATGCCCCTTTAATTGAATTCGCCCCCATACAGATTTGGCATAAGGGTTGCTCTACATTTGAAGAATAAATTTTAGCTGAAAGTTGGGAACAAAATGGCAACATCGTCAAATGATCGGCAGATCTTAGGGACTCCGTCTTTCGGCCAACGAATCAAAGGCACAGTGGAAAGTTTTGAAGCGTTAGCCATGGCACGACTCGAGCTGGGAAAAGCACAGGTGAAAGAAGCCCAGGTCGCTTTATTGCGTAATGCCGCTTTGTTCGGCATCACGGTGGCACTATTCATGGCTTTCGTATTCTGTGGTGTGGCGTCACTATCCGGCTTCCTTCAGTACAGTGCGAATTTTACACCCTGGCAGGCCTGGGGAATTACGGGCGCCATAATGCTTTTGCCAACGGGCGTGCTGACCCTTGTGCTTCGAAAAGAGGCTGTCACTTATTGCGACGGTTTTGAACCCAACGTTTACGTCGATAGGAGAAATATTGATGCCAAATGAAAAAATAGCACATTTAGAGAGGCGTGTGGAACAAGCCTCAACCGATTTCAAAACCCATTTGAAAGAGCTTGAGGCGCAGGTGTCACAGACAGTAAGTGTGACGTCCGAACAGGCGGCCAAATATGTTGAAAACGCAATTTCAGCGATTAATCCCATTGAACAGGTCAGACGCAATCCTTGGCTAGGGGTGTCCCTTGCTACTCTAGCGGGCGGATTTTTTGCCTATAAATTAAGAGGCGGACAGGCAGCCAAGGCGACTTCGGAAATGCCCCGTAAAGAACTTAGAAGCGAATTTGGGAACTTGGCTCCGGTGCGTCCGTCGTTGCTGCGTGAAATGTCTCGAACTCTTTTTATTTCGGCGCTTAGCGCTGCCGCTTCGCAATGGGGCCGCACTAAATTAAATGGACTTTTGCCCGTGGATTCACCCCCCCTCCAGTACGCGCCTGACTTGCAAAATACTGGGGCGGAAGCGCCCCCTCCCCCGAGCGAGTTTCTCCACTGACAAATCGCAGGACAGAGGCCGTGTGCCAGGAGTCAATGGAGTCCATATGAAGTTCACGGCAATAAAATCAAAGTTCTCCTACCCTTGGATCCTACTTACCGAGGCAGCAGGAAAATGGAACCTGCATAACGCCCCACGTTTGGGGGCTGCCCTTTCTTACTACACGGTTTTTTCCCTTGCCCCGCTTCTCGTTCTGGCAGTTGGAATTGCCGGCCTGGTGTTTGGAAAAGAGGCGGTTACCGGGGAGCTATCGGTGCAGCTCCAGTCCCTCATAGGCGCGGACGGGGCAAAAGCAATCCAGGGCCTGGTAGCCAGCGCTGCTTGGAAACCGACATCGAACGTTATTGCTACTGTGATTGGCGCCCTCACTCTGATCCTAGGGGGCACAGCAGTATTTACCGAGCTAAGGGCCGTGCTGAATCTGATATGGAACGTTCCTCCGAAAACAAACACGGGAATCGCCGCCATGTTAAAGGGACAACTGCTCTCCTTTGCGATGATTGGTGGTATCGGATTTCTTCTATTGGTTTCTCTCATTATTAGTACGGTACTCGCGGCGGCCAACAAATATTTTTCCGGTATTTTTCCAATGCCCGGTTTTTTGGCGGGCATATTTTATTCCATATTCTCCTTTGGACTTATTTCGGTACTATTTGCTGCCATTTTTAAGGTCCTTCCTGATGAAAAGATTCTGTGGCGTGATGTCGGCTTAGGGGCTCTGATGACTGCTTTATTATTCACCGTTGGAAAGTTACTCATCGGTCTTTATTTGGGGCGGACCAGTATTGCCTGCAAAATTTCCACTGACGGGAGCCACCCGATTTCCACCATGTGAGACCACTCGATTTCCATCATGTGAGACCACTGCCCATCGCGTCATAACAGCC
>JAYVQZ010000023.1:0-3115 GCA_043776735.1 Deltaproteobacteria bacterium
CTTGCGATCGCGACTGAATGATTCGCCCTTGATGAGTAGTGATGGAGCAGAACGTGCAACCACCAAAACAGCCACGCATAATGGTGACTGAGTCTTTGATCATTTCAAAGGCCGGAATTTTTTCTAGGTAGCTGGGATGGGCCAAACGCTGATAGGGAAGATCGTAAATGCGGTCCATGTCGGCTTGGGAAAGTGGGAGATCAGGCGGGTTGACCACGACCTTTCGTTCTCCATCAAACTGAACCAATACTTTGGCGTTGAACGGATTGGTGTGCGTGTGAATTAAACGGGTCGCCTCAAGAAACTCTTCCTTGTCGGCTTTCACCGCTTCAAAACTGGGAATCAAAACCGGCGCGTAGCTGGCGGTATCTCGAGCGGCCGAACTTAAAGGCCGGAGCGATTCGGGTATCTCTGTAGGCAACTCTTCTTTGGCGCCAAGGGCGTAGGCAACACCACGCAAATCACGAAGGGTTTTTACATCGGCACCCAATTTTAAACGGCGTGCAATTTCGCGAACTGGCCGCTCGCCCATTCCATAGACAATAAGGTCGGCTTTGGAATCTAAAAGGATAGAGCGCTTAACCGTATCGCTCCAATAATCGTAATGGGCCATTCTTCGCAGAGAAGCTTCCACTCCGCCTGCAATTACCGGAACTCCAGGAAAAGCTTCCCGGGAACGCTGGCAGTAAGCGAGCGTGGCGCGATCTGGCCTTAGTCCAATCTTTCCCCCCGGCGAATAGGCGTCATCGTTTCTCACTTTTTTATTCGCCGTGTAGTGGTTGATGAGTGAGTCCATGTTTCCGGCACTCACTCCAAAGAAAAGTCGGGGCCGTCCAAACTGCTTCCAGGCCTCGCAATTTTTCCAATCAGGCTGACTGAGAATGGCCACGCGGTAGCCATCGGCTTCAAGCACTCGCCCGATGATGGCCATGGCAAAGCTAGGGTGATCAACGTAGGCATCGCCAGTGACAAACACCACGTCCACATAGTCCCAACCGCGCGCCTGCATGTCGGCTGCGGACATAGGCAAAAAACCAGTAGGCAATTTTTTGGGTAAAGCGGAATGCATGGGGGGCTACAGATACCTGATTTTGCATGGAAAAGGGTGGGTAAGTTGGAAAGTTGCTGAAATGTCTAGGATCTTTCTTCCCGCCTTGGAGGGGGAAAGGGTAGATTGGGAGCACCATGTCGCTTTTAGCCAACTTTTCGCACCTCGTTCCTGAAAAAATTTTTGAAGCTGCAGAGCTTTTAGGGGGGAGGGCAACGGGCCGTTTTCAGGCCTTAAATGCCATGGAAAATCGGGTTTACGACGTTCAGTTTGAAGACAATACGAACGTCATCGCCAAGTTTTACCGGCCAGGCCGATGGACACGCCAAACTATAGAGTCGGAGCACAACTTTCTCTTTGCTGCTTTAGAGGCCGAAATTCCCGTCGTTCCCCCGCTAAAGAACGCTGAGGGAAAAAGCCTGTTTGAAAAAGAGGGAATTCTATTTGCCCTCTTTCCAAAAAAATCAGGCCGCTTGGAACCAGAGCTCAATCCAGAACAATTAAAGCGTCTGGGCCGTTATCTGGCCCGCCTGCACCAAGTGGGAAATCAAATGGGCAAGGTCCCGCGTATGTCCCTTACGCCAAAGACCTACGGACTGGACTCGTTGGATTACATCAATTCTCAACCTGACATGTTGGCCCTCGGCCTAAAGGGCCGCTACGACATGTTGGTAAGATCGATCTGTGAAAAGATCGCTCCACTTTTTAATGGCCGTTTTCCTGAGACGTTGCTTCATGGGGACTGCCATGCGGGAAACATTCTTTGGAATGGTGATGAGCCCTACTTTATTGATTTTGATGACATGCTCTATTCACCAGCAATGCAAGACTGTTGGATGCTTATTGGCGGAGATGATGAGTACGCCCTAAAGAACCAACAGATTTTGCTCGATGCTTACGAAGAGATCAAAGTCTTTGATAGAAATTCTTTGATTTTGATGGAGCCGTTGCGCGCCCTTCGGATTATTTACTTTGCGGCTTGGATTGCCAGGCGTCGTGAAGACGGTGCGTTCAAACTCGCCTTTCCGCACTTTGGTAGCGAGCGCTATTGGCAAGAGCAAGTTGAGATCCTCGCCAATCAGAACGAGCGCATTGAGCAGCAGTTAGAGAATTGGAAAAATAAACAAAACTAAGACTGAGATTGTCGTCGCGTCACTTCGTGGCCTGTGACAATTCAACTTAAGACAATCTTTCGGTCGTACTGCCTCATTATCCTACACATCTATTTCGCCGGACATTGCAATGGTGCGGGCGTCGGTGCGCCGCCGCACGATTTTAGCGCGTGCCTTGGCCGCATGTCTCTAAGGGGGTGGTTTGCCTTCTAATTTAGCGTGCTGGTTCACGGTAATTTAATTTCGAGGACGTTTCAAGCGGCGGCCGGTTAGTTTTTTAAATATCCATTTTCAACTTAAATTAAGTTATCCGAACTCGCGTTTGATTTGTGCCAGTCTTGCGCTCTTCTAACCCGTTCTATCGACGATATACGCCCCCCCTAAAGGCCCAAAAATGCTATTGCCCCTGATAATAAATTGGCAGATAAAAGAAGAATGGCGGCACGAACACGACTGCTTCTTCTTGATGATTCTTTCAAATATCTGCCATTTCATGGCGGGGAATATTCGATCGGAAAGAGAAAGAAGTCTCGTCCCCTAAACACCAGAAAGCCGATTCACCTCGCACTCAGATCTTCGTATGCTGTGGGAAAATACTCTTTTCGCACGAAGAAGAACGAGGCTTTTATATCAAAACTCATCACAAGCTTAAGCCGGAAGTGGGGCATTAGGATTTATGAGCATTCCATCAACAGCAATCACCTTCACTTCTCTCTTTAGGCCTTAACTCGGCGAGGGTTTCAAAATTTTCTTAGGGTGTTAAGCGCTCAAGTGGCCACCTTTGTCACTGGTGCAAAGAAGGGAAAACCCTTTGGGAAGCGGTTTTTTGATTTGCCGGCGTTTACCCGCGTCGGGGAGTGGGGAAAAGCATTGAAAACGCTCACGGATTACGTGGTTCAAAACGTGATGGAGGCAAGTGGCCTCATTCCCTACCAGCCAAGAAAGCCACGGCGAG
>JAYVQZ010000024.1:0-3114 GCA_043776735.1 Deltaproteobacteria bacterium
ATTTCACCGTCGCAGTTGGGAAGAAGCGCGGCCCACGAGAGATGGGGTGAGCCGAGCCACGCGAAGACTCCGCCTTCCTCGAAAAGAATGCTGTCACCGTGCCGACTCACTCGACGACCAGCCTTCTCCAGCGCATTTACGAACTCGCGGGGCAAATCGGGAAGCACGGCGTTGACGTGCACCTTGATCCGTCTCTTTAGAACGATAGGCATCATGTTACTTCTCCTTTTCCGAATGGGGCCGTACCGGAAAAAACCTCAGTTTCTATCTTGCCATCAGCATTTGTTGAGTCGTCAGGCAGGTTATTTGCGTTCCGGTTCGAAGTACGACAACGCCTTCGTAGGCCTCATATGGTTTTTCCTTCGCCCCATTTGAGGTGGAAAATTCCCGTATTTCATCTCCCGGGTTTATTTTTGCTTTCTCTTTTTGCCAACGAGAGTTCTGAATGCCGAACGGTATTCCGTTGAGCATATGCTTAGATTCGATCTCTTGAAGACTTAACTTTTGGCCAAGCCAAACGTTTTCCACAATGAAACCACAGGAGCCCCATTCTGGCTTGCTCGTTAGGATTGCCCATCCAATTATCAAGAGAGCAAGCAGAAGGATTCCTAAGACGCTCCAGAGTAGGATCTTTTTCATAAGTTAATTTGAAACGCTCATGAGTTTGCTCCTTCTATTGTATCCTACGGCGTCCTGGAATAGGCCTCTGCTACAATTGGCAGTTGACAGAGAAGGGGCATGTCGCGAATTGGTGGGAAGTGATGGCCTTGCTCGCCATTCCGTTGGTCCCTATCGATCTATGAATAAAAGTGATGACGCAACGTTGGGGATGGAGCCGCATTGTTTCGCCGGTTGTGGCCATCCTATCGGGCGGCTTCGTGGCTAACCTGTCTTGCGGACTGTTCGCCTCTCGCCCCTCCGGTATCCGAGCCGCAGGAGCTCTGCTCGATCTGGCCTTCATGGGGATTCTGTCGGGATTTTTACTTCGCAAGCGTCCAAAACGAAGCTAGCCGAATTTGGGATCTCGGTTTTCAACGGAAGTCAGCAATCGCCTGGGCAGTGGACGCCGAACCTCCGGCTTTCCGGCAGGAACGGTCGCGGAAGCATTTCCTGAGGAAACCCTGACGGACGAAATTCGGGATTAGAAATTAGAGGAATTTTTTGGCCGAAGCCCAAAAAATGGCAGAGAGAAATTGATTCATCGGTGCGGAATTTATTCGGGCAAGAGGGCCGGAGAGGTTCAAAATTTCGCCCTTAAAAAAGAATTTAAATCAAAATGGTCAGGAATTGGTCATTGACCACCAAGTCGTTTTCTTAACCACCTGTATTTACTTTTGAAAAAAGAAATGGCGGAGAGAGAGAGATTCTGTTTCTCCCCGCCAAGTGTTTGTAAGAAAACCGGAAGTTAACTAAACCAACAACTTGCCGGGCCGCGGCTTCCACCCAGATCCACGGGTTTCCTTCGGACAGCAGTCTGACTGCTTGCAAGTGCTTGCAGGAAGGCCGTCTGTAAAAGTTAAGACTTTGCTTTGCTTGCTTCGATGAGCTTATGTAACTCTTTGGTCAATCCCAGTGCTTTCTCCTTGCCTGGAGTCATCACGGCCTGAATTTGCTCATCATTAACTTTTTTCCAGAACATGAAAGCATCAATCTGGTCTGAAAAAACCCACTCGAGGACTTCGCCGCAAAAATTTGCAATGAAGGCAATTACAATCATTCCATTTAGATAAGCGATGGGATTCACCTTATCTAAGGGGGGAACGCAAACGTAGCCAGTTTTCCCTTCGAATTCTGAGATGCCACGAGCAAGTGAGGTGGATTCCTCGTGTGTGAACGCCACGCTCAACATTCCGTAAATTTTACCAAGTTCAGAGAAATACTTCTTCGCTTCGCTTATCATCTTAGGCTTATCGAGTTCATTGTTTTTGAACTTTGTGTAAGCCTCCGGTACGCGGTTGAATGCGATGATGCATGCTACATTTTCGACAATAGGGCGTAGTAAAACGCCGCTCGAGTGATGAAAGCCCTGCCTCATTGTCATTAAAGCGGCAGTGAGGTCTGAAATCGCATTTACCCCGATCAACAGCAGGTCGTTTAGTTTTTGTTCTTCAACGTGAAGGCTACACTGACGTACAACGGCTCGTGCCTCGTCTAAGGACGTCCAACAGGCGTCCAGTGCGGCAGAGAACTGTTTATCGCAGAGCGATTCGTTAGTTTCGCACGCGGTGATAATCTCGTTTTTCATGAGACTTCCTGAAAGGTGTCCACCAGCTTTCCAGATCTAGTTGGTTCACCGGAATTACTTGAAAGAGCGGTATCCTTGGCCCTCTCTATCAGGGCAATCTCACTTACCAAGCGATAATGTAGGGTGCGGAACGCTTCCTCAGCGATGCCCAAATCTATGTCTATTGGTTCTTCACCGCTGGAATAGGGCCGGCCCAGCAACTCCCAAATCAATGATTTTGCTAAATCGGGATCTTCAACGTTTCTATAGCGATGTACCTGCCAGTCGCCCCAGAGGTTTTCATCCCAAGCTTTTCCTAACGTGCTGTACGTCAGTCCTACCTTAATAAATCCTGGCCGATCAGGATGAACTAATAGGCAAAGCACTCCTACCTTTATTGATTGCCGGATTGCGTCTAGGGTTCTTTTTCCAGTTCCACACTGCGGGCATCCTTCCCCTTCGGCCACATTATTGGGAACCGTGCGCCACTCATGGCCGTTATCGCATCGAAAATTAGCTTTTCCGTATTTACTTCGAACGTGACCCAGAAGACTGATGCCACGACCTCGGAGTCGTTTGTTCATCCATGCCCTATATTCAAATACATGGTCGCTTACCGGGGACGGTGGCCTAACCCCCGCTTTTTTTGCCGCTTCGAGTCCGTTCAGCACAGTTTTCGAGTCCAAGTACGCGACTTCAACCCCTCCGCGATACGGAATATCCGCCAAACCAGTTGAACTCCAAAAAACTACTTCCGCCCAATAGGTATCAGGGACGGGAATGTAGGTTTGTAGTTCCCATTTCTGACCGGTCTCTTTGACTACCTTGCCAGTGTACTGTTGGTAACCGCTGTTGTGTTCTGCCAATCGCTCTTCGGGGTGACGGCTGGT
>JAYVQZ010000025.1:0-3114 GCA_043776735.1 Deltaproteobacteria bacterium
CGAAGCGCTGCGGGCGTCCCAAGGTGCCATCGGAAAACCGGTTCGTTACGGAAAGTGGGCAGCGTGGTCGAACATGGTCAATGACATACATCAGCTGTATAAATTCTAGCGCGACGGCTCAGTAAGCGGTTATTTTTCAAACTCTTCGTCGGCGCCTGATGTTTGAAAAGTAACCGCGTATCTTATCGCTTCTGGGAAGTTTGGTCTTGGGAGCACTGGCGGAATACAGGTACCCTATAATCCGAATGGCTAGAATCCTTTTCATATCGCTCCTCCTGAATTTCGTGGTGGGCTCAGGCGTAAGCTGGGGAGGAAACGCACGTAAGTCTGGGGTGATACCGGATAAATTTGCCGACGAACTTGAGAAGGCTTTTGAACAGGCCGATGCGAAGGGCCGAGAGACTCGAGAGAAAATAATTGGCGAAATGTCTCCTGCCGATGGCGGCTACGTGCTCGCCGCACTGGAACTTGCCGTGCGCGAAAAGTTCCCGCCGGCCGCAAAAACCAAAGTGGTGATTAAAGGACAAACCTTCACGGTTGTGGCGTCTTCTGCCGTGAAGGAAGACGAAGCGAAGCCCGATACAGAAAAGAAATATGAACTGATCCTAGCCAGCTCCAAAAAGGCCGAGAGAAAGCTGACGCTCGGTCTCTCTCCCTCAAAGATAAAGGTGGATTTAAAGGGAGGCGAAAACGAGGGATATTTAGCCACTAGTGCCCTTCAGGTTCCAGACCACGAGAAGATTAAGTATACCCTGATCACCTTTGAGTCAGGCCGAACCACCAATTTTTTTAAAGAGCGTGGGCTCCGATTTGTTGAAAGTTACTCGCACTACAATCTGGAAGGCCAGCTTTCGTTCGTCGAACCCGTAAGGCCTGTCCCAAAAACACTAGATGATATCTATGCTGACCTCCCCGAACCGGAGCGAGAGCAAAAAATCAAGACGGGAAAACGCACCGATCGGGAAATCATTACCGTTCTCGACTTAGGCATCGACTACAACCATCCTGACATGGCCAATCGAATTCTGCGAAAAAAAGACGGTTCGATTGAGGGGCTGGATCTGCTTAGTGGCAGTAGTCGTCCCTACGATCACGTTCAAATCAAAGAACTCGACGGGAGGGAACACGGGACGGCAGTCGCCTCCAGTGCGCTCCAAGATTCCGAAGACTTAGCGATCTTGCCGATCCGGTACGGTTTCGATGAAGCCTACAACGCCATTTCGTACGCCTATAAACTGGGATCTAGGATCGTCAATCTGAGTATCTCCGCGAACAACGAATCAACGTTCAAGGGTTTGAAACGGGCCATATTAGATCACCCCGATATGCTTTTCGTCATTTCCACAATGAACAACCTCGAAGAGATAAAGGAGCAAAGCGTTTATCCGGTCGCTTATTTTGATTTGCCCAATGTTTTAATAGTGACCCAATGCGATTCGAAAGGGGAGCCAACGAATACCACAGCATACGGCAGAAGAACGGTGCATTTAGCCGCGGCTGGTAATAGCGTTCGACTCTGTGTTCCCGGAGGAGGGCACGCCCTATTGTCAGGAGCCTCTTTCTCGACCGGTAAAATCAGCGGTATTGCAGGACAAATGAGATTGCGGGATCCTTCCTTAGTAGGAGCCGACCTAAAGAAAGCTCTACTGCAGTCAGTAGCCTGGTCCCGCGCTTGGATACTCAATTTCCCAGTTGCTTCGGGCGGCGTGGTGGATGAAGGCGCCTCAATAGAGGCCGCCATTCATTCGTCGCAGAACTTTCCCACCCATGGCGTGTGCAAAGCGTGTGCGGAGAAGAGGATAAAGAGAAAAATGAGATCGGAACCTCTTTCGAATCCAAAATCGACGAATCCTTAGGCCTATTGAAGATGTCGTTTTTATTCTCGATGCCTGTTTTTCAGGATCGATTCGAACTGCTCTAATCGATAATCTGCGCGCTCGCAACAAGGCCGAAGAACTCTATAACAACGGTGAAGGAAAGTTTCGGTTCGAGGTCGATGCCTACGCAGCGGCTCCCCCGGACTAGGCGTCCTATGGAGATCCCCAAAAGGGCGGTGGTCTTTGGACGGAGCTTGATTCGCTAAATAATCTGCCTTTGCCTCTTGAGAAGAGCGTTCACGATTCTACGCTAGAACATCAGAAGGCCGTCTGTTCCTTGGATGGTAAGAACCAGAGCACCGTGTGGAGTTCGTGTAAGGAATATCCTAAGGAAAACACCCCTTACTCGGTGAAGGCAGGACGCAAACCAGAGGGAAAAAGTACCCGTACCTTCATTCGCAGACCGTATCTGCCGCAACTCTGGCAAATCATGTTGGGTTGCGGTCGCCTAAGGATGGACACGCTGGCGGGGAAATTTTTCCTACTTGGTAAGCCTTTCGATAATTTTCGCGATCCAACGTTCCCTAGTTTCTGGTTTTTTGGAATTTTGGAGTCGGTAGGTTATCGCATAAAGATTCTGTTTGTTGAGTGTTTCAAAAAACGCTTTGGCCTTTTTATTTTGGTTAAGCGCTTTTAAGAAGTCTGGAGGGATAAAGGAATTGCCGGGGGAATCGTGGGCCCGTGCCCACCGGCCATCCTGCTTGGCCAGTTCGACTTGGAGTAAGCCGGCCGGCATCATAAGGCCCGTTTTCATAAGACGTTCGCTGTGGGCGGTGTTAATTTTTGACCAGCCGCTTTTGGGACGACGCGGAGTAAACCGGTTGGTATAACTAATGTGGTCCACAGATTTTCTGATCCCATCGATCCAGCCGAAGCAGAGGGCTTCCTCTAGAGCTTGGGCGTAACCCAGCCCTTTTTTTCCAGAATCTTTCTTATAAAAGCCAATCCACAGTTCTTTGACGGTCACATGATTGGTCTTGAACCAACTCCTTAGTGCGGATTGAGTTTTGAAGAATTTAACCGGCATGCAGAGCACTTTTTCAGCTGGAAAGTAGATTGGCACCATTTATTTAGATGAAATTCTCAAATCACCACTTCTACAGCTCCTCTGAAAAAACTTTCTCTGTGATCCTCCAAAACCTGTCCTGTTTCCTAGCGATCACGAACGCAGGTAGCCTGAAAAGGAGCTGATACTTGATTGCGTCCCCGGGACGTTTGAACTCCGAAGCCAACTCCG
>JAYVQZ010000026.1:0-3098 GCA_043776735.1 Deltaproteobacteria bacterium
CATCAAAAATCCTTGGCGAGGGCCGGCGGGATCGCTCCAGTTGCCCACGGCCACGATTTTGTCGTCACTCTGAATGGCGAGGGCGTTGATGTAGTCGTCTTTTCCGGAGGCTACATTTTTTAGAACATATCCGGGTCTCTTACTTCCCGAACCAAAGCCGGAGGTGCCAGTATCTAGCACTCCATTCGATCTAAATCGCGCCAGCAGTGAGTCGTTTCCGGTGCCGGGAGTAACAATCGTGTCCATGGAATATCCCGCCGCAATGATCTTTCCGGCGTTCGCGCCGAGCGATTGAATGCCGACCGCGTTGGCTTGATCCCAGCGGCCGGAAATGTCTAGCGCATTATAACCAGTGCTGTTGAAAGTCGTATCCATCGTGCCGTTGGAGTTGGCGCGGGCGACAAAGAGGTCGTCTGCTGCGGGAGCCGTGCGGTTAATGACGCCGACAACGACGAGTTTACCGTCCGCTTGACGCGTAATTCCCAAAGCCGCTTCCTTTAAGGATCCGAGAGAAGGGGTGAAGAGTCCTCCGCTACCGAAACTAGTGTCGCGGCAACCGAAGGCGTCGTAGCGGACAAGTGCCATACACGAATAACTTCCCGGGCACGATCCCCCGGGGCTCGAAAAGCCTGCTACGACTAGCTTGTCGTCGGGCTGAACTAGGACGTCATAGGACACGTCTCCGTTACCGGACCAAGAGTCCAAAACATAGTCGCCATCGCTATTGAGCGGGCAGGATTCCGCTTTCGCTTGTGCGGAGAATAAACTGACTAAAGCGGAAATCGCTAAAACAAAGCTAAAAGTGCGTCGAATTTTCATACTTTCTCCCTGATTGATCAGGCTAACGCCAGATCAATTTCTGATTGAGTCATCCCAAAACTAAATCGTTGAAACCGACAGAGCAGAGTCCACTAGTGATTTTGTTCCCTCACCATGCAAAGAGTTTGTACACATTGTGAATAGAATCTAATCATGGGCAGGCCTCCATTAAGATTGCGTGTCTAATGGACAATTCCTTTTAAAGAAAATGAACGAAGACACCACAGCTGGGTTTGCAAGAGTGGTACCGAGAGGTAAGTGCGAAGGGACTTCGCTGGGTCTTATGCTTAGGGCTTAAAAATATAGGTAGTGGCTGAGAGTCGACGAAAGATGAGAGTAAGGAAGCGGAGACTTTTTCTAAGGTGAAAGGTTTTTGTTTAGAGGCGGACCGACAGGGCGCCCGGCACTGTGAATTGAGTCGGTGGACTAGGCTTCCCTAGTGCAACCGCTATGCCCCGAGGGCGTTAGAATGCCTTAAACTCGCGTGGGAGTTGGGGAATGAGGAAGGATCGCAGGTTCGACCCGTTAGGCGTCCGCTGACGAACTTTTTTGCAGTCTCCTTTGCGTAGTCAGGTTTCGGTAGTGGTTTCAAAAGTTTGGGGCGAGTCATTTCTTAGGCAGGGGGGGGGCTTCTTAAGAAGATTTGGTTATTCCCGTTACCTCAGCGGGGTTTAGATTTCCTTGAGACCTAAAAGGTGTCCCCAAGATAGTCATCGGCGGACCGCGAAGTCCCCTTCCGAGTCTTTACGTTTTTGTAGTCGTGGTTGTAAACGTGACCGTGAACTGTTCGAGGTTCTCAGTTAGGAAAACTTGTCGGACTTTTGGAGATAAATCCTAAACGGTGCTCTTTGGTCGCCGGCGGCGGGAAAAATAGAAGAGTAAACCCAAGGAGCTCAGGAGAAGCCCACCGAAAAAATAGTGACGAAAGGACCATGGAATTTCAGGAACGCTGGCGCCACAAGCAGTACCCGAGGTATTTCGGCACTCATTGGACGTCCATGCGCAGGCGGACTGCAAATCACAAGAGTCTTGGTCCGGGATAAGGCAGCAATCGGCACAAAAGAAAGTTCCGTCGCAATAATGACATGGGTTACTCGAGCAGTCTGTGTCGTTGGCACAGGATCCACTACAGTCGAGAGCCGAAGCGATAGGCGTTTGTATATGGAAGGCGAGGCACAGGAAGAAAAACCATGACCCCCTACGAAGAACCCCAGGACGATTCAGTCGACTCAAAGTAAGATCCCGCCTTCCAGACGAAGCCACTTCAAAAAATAGATTCTCAAAACGTGCTTAACGATAATACGAGCTGCTCTTTTTTCAATAAGATAAGCCTCTCGCTCCCCTATTTCTAATGCCGGATTGAGGACCTAAAACGGGTGCCCTCTGCGTTCCCTCGGCACTTCGCCCGGGGTGTCTAAACCGTATACAATTGTGCCGATTTTGCCGTAAGTATTTATATTAAATGAAGTAAATTATGTTAACCCCCGCCCGCTATTGCTGCCTGCGATTCATGGCGTTATAGTGAAAGCTATAGAACGTAGTCGGCCCCCATTTGTTCTCCGTACAAAATTCGAAACGCTGAGCGGAAGCTGAATCCTACTACGCGGCAGGCCATTGAAGCCTTTCGGGCGAGTCAGGGAGCATAGCTCATGAAAAAAATCTTTTTAACCTTACTCTTTTTAGAACTAGCGAGTTGCACCGGCGTGAAAGCTCCCTCGACCGGAGGGGGAGGTCTGCCACCGGTGATCGCTCCCGTGGTTTCAGCCAACGACGAGCCCGAGATGGTCGTGGGCTCCGATGGAGGGTTCGAACCCTTGGTGGCGCCAGGCGAGACTGTGGCTCCTTTACCCAGAGTCGAGTTCAAGGGCATCGCTAATTAGTTTTTTTTGATCGAGCGCTACTCGGCGCTAACCGCCAGTCCTACTCTGCAAAACACCTCGATGCGAAACCTGGCAAGCGGAACGTTTGAGGTCCTATGCGAATCACAAATTTACGAACTTTTATTCTAGCTGCGTTGATGCTGACTTGTTCTTGGGCTAAAGCCGAGAGCAGCTGCAGCATGAACAACCCTCAATATGTGCCGGGCAGCTCGGACGTCTTCAACGCCACGCTCACTACGGGAGCGTTCGCTTATGCGGAAGGCGCGGTCAAATACAACTATTCCGGTCTCAATAGCTACAGCGTAACTGCCGGTAGCGGCAACTATGCTAACCGTATTGGCCAAAGGCGCATCGGCCTCAACCTCGGCAGTTTCAGTCTCTTTCGGGGCATTCTCACGC
>JAYVQZ010000027.1:0-3098 GCA_043776735.1 Deltaproteobacteria bacterium
CCGTTTTCCGGCCTCCCCAGCAAGAGCCGTACGCATAAATTCTTGTCTCCTCGTTTTGCATCAGAGGAGACGATGGCATCCAGCCCCTCCTCGTTCGCCCTGGCGGCGCGCCCTGCATATTTCCGACATGAGCCGGAACAGACAATTCTTTACCGGGCAATACAGGAGAATTTTGCGACCTTTCTGACGGCATCCCAACGTGACATTGACGGGGCTCGCCTCCCCCGCCGTGTCCACGAGGAAGTTGAGGCTTATCTGCGATGCGGAATTTTGGCTCACGGCTTCACTCGCCTAAGGTGTGAGTCCTGTAAAAGCGAACGTCTTGTCGCATTCTCGTGTAAGCGCCGTGGTTTTTGTCCCTCCTGTGGTGGAAAGCGGATGAATGAAGTGGCAGCCCACCTGGTGGATTCTGTCATCCCTCATGTTCCTGTTCGGCAATGGGTCATCAGCTTTCCCTTCTCGGTCCGCTATGCCTTGGCCTATAAGCCCCAGCTTGTAACGGCGGTGCTCGCTATCTTTATCCGCATTGTTTCTAACTCCATCGTAAAGCGCGCAAGACGGCAGGGCGTCCATGGAAAGACCGGGGCCATCACCTTCGTTCAGAGATTCGGTGGCGCCATCGATTTAAACGTGCATCTGCACAGCATCTTCCTGGACGGCGTGTACTTTGAAACCCAAGGAAAGTTGAAATTCTTCCGCGTCCCGGATCCTACGGATGATGAGATAGCTATTCTGGTTCGACGAACCCGAGACCGGGTGGTCAGATACCTGACCGAGAAGGGCTTAAACATCGATGATTTTTCGGAAGATCCTTTTGCCTTTGAGCAACCAGTGATGGCAGAGCTTGCGGGAGCCTCGATACAAAGTCGGATTGCGTTGGGGGAGCGGGCAGGGCAACGAGTGCGACGAATCGGAAGTCGAGTTTCTATCGGAGATGTATATCGCGTCGGTAACAAATGTGCCGTGTGCGACGGATTTAGCCTTCACGTCAACGTCAAAATCGCAGGCAAAGAACGAGATAAGTTGGAAAAGCTTTGCCGCTACACGGCCCGGCCACCGGTGACGCTGGAGCGCTTAAGCGAAACCGGGTATGGAAAAATTCTCTACCGGCTTAAAACTCAATATTCTGACGGCACGACCCATGTACTTTTTGATCCTCTGGAACTGGTGGAAAAAGTAGTGGCACTTATTCCACCGCCGAGAGCGAACCTCCTCAGATACCATATGGCATATTCGCCCCAAATTCCAAAGACAGGAAACGTGTCGTTCCTGTATCGATGGCTGACTCCGTAGACGAGAAACAAGAGCACCCGAACCGGAGCTGGTCGGAACTCCTAAAGAGATCCTTTTCCATCGATATCATGGCGTGCGCGGCCTGCGGCGCGAAGATGCGGATCGTGTCCCATATCGAAGAGCCGGTGGTGGTGACTCGCATCCTGGGTCACCTAGGGCTTCCGACCGAGGCACCGCAGCTTTTCCCGCCACGAGCCCCACCACAGGTGGTGATGTTCGAAGCACCCACCAAATACGATGAATCTTACCAACCGTCTTTCGACTGAACCGATCGACGCAATGGACTCCTCCGCCAAGAGGGGCCAAAAATGCTGAAAAGATAGCTTAATATTCCATCGTATAGAGAGGTCCGCGGCCCTTACGCCGCGTTAGACGGCGTTCTTGGGCACTTATTGCCCGTAACTAAATTTATGACTATTATCGTCCATCCAGGAAATGCCGCTTAATGGCTCCTATCCATTCGGAAAAAGTTGCCTTACTATGTTCTTGAATGGCCGCGAGAGTAACAGCAGAGTTTTTGAAAGCTTCCATAGGTCGACCCTAGCGGGCCACTGAGAACTCGGCAAGAAACCTCGGACTTCGACGCTTCACAAATGAGAGCCTGACAGTCTCTTTGCTGATTACCGCTTGCTGCCGCTTAACCACTTCCAGAAGCCGCAAGGGCTTTCCTCGCGAGGCTCTAGGATCGGGACGCTGGCCTCGGCCGGCGCGACCTCGACCGCGACTGACGCTGTTACCGCCGCAACCTCTCGGCGCTGGGCCTGCTCCCGAAAATGTTCGGCGACGAACGGATTGTGCTTCGCCACTTCTATTTCGAATTTCGCCTCAGGACTGAGCGATTCGGCCGCGGCCAGAGCCGCGAGCTCCGCTTTGAGGATCGGTTCCAGAGAGCGCGTGTCCATCCTTTCGCCGTGTCGTCCGGTTCCCCAATACCAGCCTTCCTCCCTCTGCTCTCTGGTCCCGGTCGTCAACCGAGTGAGAAGGTTAGCTTTAGTCATTATTCTGTGAGCCAACTCGTTCTGAAACTTAGTTTCCGTGGATGGGTTGGTCTTAAAGTAGTGCATCGCTTCGAGGTAGGTACGGCGAGAAGGTTCTCCGTCCAAAATTTCCCGGACTCGTAGGTGGACTGCGGGGTCCTTGATCTTTCGGCTTTTGAGAAAGAATAGGGCAGACCATAGCTCGTGCTCCCCACTAGAACGAGCCATTAAACGATCGACGAATTTCTGCACTACAGCCGGCTCGGTAGCGTCGCTCTTCCAGAGATAGTTAACCACTTCGGATTCTTCAAAAGTCGCCAAGAACCGCAAAGGCTCCGGGCTCATGACGTCCGCGTACAAAAGAGCGACCGCAAGCCAATAACGCGAATAGACTGAAGGATCACTTTCGACTTTGGCTAGAATCTTCTCGAAGTTTCCTGGCGTTTCTAGAAGTTGTTTCAGCTCTCCTTTGTGATTTGAGTTCGAGCCGAGCAAGCTACGGTGCAGGTTTTGATTCCACTCCGATACGTTGCGGTCGGGCGTTTCGTTATGCGAAACAGCGAGGAGCGCCGTTTCATAGATAGCCGTCTTGCGCGAGGCGGGAGTCTCGGCTCCGATACTATCTAACGCCAGCATGAGGGCTCGAGTCCTCCGTTGCGCATCAGCGTCGTGAAACACCGGACTGACTAGCTTGAAATAGGCTTCCCACCCTTCCTTATCTTCCGCATAAACCCGCTGGTCGGACAGGGTTTGTATTAACGATATTTCTTTATCGCCGGCCCCAGGGCCTTTTAGATCTGGAAAGCTAGACAAGATGTCTGCCTGCGT
>JAYVQZ010000028.1:0-3088 GCA_043776735.1 Deltaproteobacteria bacterium
ATGCGCGCCACCCAGTTGGGGTAGGGCGCTCTTTTTTCTCCAAGCAATGCCGGCAACGTTGAATAGGCCGAGCATAGAAAAATAAATAGGACCGCAGCATTTCGCCATGGGGTTCTGATTCCAGCATAGGAAATGGTTGCTAGATGGTTTGTTGTCGGATCCGTAGGTGCCTTTAACTTCTTCTCCAAAAAATCCCAAACGTGGGGGGGCAGCAGAGCGATTAGTCCCGCTACGGAATAGGAACTGAAGAAGCCAAGACGTAAGGTGGCATCGATAGAAACGTGCAACATCAAAAAAGCGGACACCGCCAAAGTGCGTAGCCACATTCTGCGGTCATTGAAAATGAAAAAAAGAGGAGCAAATATTTCAAACCAGGGAGTGACCCAAGTAGCCAGGCGAGTCAAGGCGGGTTGGCTTCGCACCACTTCGGCAAAGGGTTTGGTGTACTCCGTCCAGCGTAAAGTAATATCGAGGGCCTCACCCGTCCACCAGGATGGGGTCATCAATTTGGCAAATCCTGCAAAGACGTACATGAGAGACATTTGGAAAATTAATAAGGCACCGCCGAGCCCTATGAAGGTTAAGGCCGAGGGCGTGGCTTTTTTTGTCTCTTTTAGTGAGTCGACGCTATAGCGCGTTCCCAGAGGCAAGAACATTGCGGCAAATAGCAGTAGAGAGGAAATTTGGTCTCCACCGTCGGTGGCGATAATATTTCGATTCAGCAGTGAGACAAACAAGATCCACGTGAGAACGGTCGCAAGTCTGGTGCGGTAGCCAATGACAAACATCACCGCCACGCAAATTTGCGCTCCCAGCATTAGACGGACGCCAAACACCGAATCGTTGAAAAGGTGCACACTCCAGAGTGCTGTGAATTCGTAGATACGTGCCCAAAGGGTTCTGGGAAGAACTCCCTCTCGGGTATAGAGGGCCGGAGCATCGATGAAGTCTTGGAGGAGATCACAGATCAGCGTAAATCCCAGAGTAATTCGAAAAGCGGCTAACGCCCGCAGGTCCAAGATAAAAGCACCCTGTGCCCTCTTTTTTACCTTTGTAAAATTCAAGAGCGACCCTTTCGAAACGAATTGGTCCAGGCCTTAAGATCCGCGCTGCTTACAAAGGCTGGATACATCATCAGCATGGCAAAAGAAAATAGCCATAGGTTTGAAGTGACCGCGATTCCGATGTGAAGTGCCAAACCGAGAACCACGCCCCAAAAGCGTGAGCGCGGTATCAGTAATAAGAAAGGAAGCGCCAACTCAATGGCGAGCGTCAGATAAGTAATGATCACAGAAAGCCACTCTGCCTGCGCAAACCAAGGGGAAGGAAAGAGCGAGTACAAAGACATCATGAAATAGGCGATTAACTGCCCATTGCGCCAGTACGGATCCGGAACTTTCAACCAAACCGTAACGAGGTAAATGCAGATTAACTGCCATTTTATAAGCGTGAGACCGTAGCAGGGGGCCGGAGGAATTATTTTGTTTTCGGCGGGCGAAGTTCGCCATTTTCCAAAAATACCCCATTCCACTCCTAAGGGCGAAAAAAGCAAAATAAACCCTGTGAGTTTCAACACCATGTCATAGCCGCTAATCGCTGGAGCCAGATCGAACGAGAGGCTGTAGTGCCAATAGAAAACTACAAAGGCACAGATACGGGAAAGGACACCGCAGAGCAGGCAAGCCATCGCCGCAAGCATCCCGAGGAAAGCGAAAGTGACCATCGTTTCCGAACTGCAGAGGGTGAAGAGGGATGGAAAGAAAGCCGATGGCTCCACATCTTTGGCTGAGATCATTGCGCCTGAAGAAAACCATTGTTGCCGAAGCGGCCAAAGCATCAGGCACTGAGCGAGCGAAAGAAAAGCGTAACCAACACGCAAGGCGGCGTACTGGCTTCGGTCAGCCGGAGCAAACCAAAAGTCGGTGAGCCGTTTGGCCGCTTGTTTAAAGAGTCGGATCACAGGCTACCGGCCCTCGCGAGGTTACCGTTTTCTCTGACATGACTGCGTCGCGACGAATGTCTTCTAAGGATCGAATCCGGTACGAAATAAAATCCACAAAAATTTTGTATGGCGGCGCATTAAGTCCGCGCGCCTTTTGGGCCGCAACTGCAGCTTGGCAAAGTCTCGCGGAATAGGTTCCCCATTGCCTATCAGAATTTTCAGCACCGGGATAAAGCCGATAAAAAAGACTGGTTAGTTTTAGCGTGGGGTGAAATTCCTTTAGTCCGGGTATTAAGGGGCCAATCTTCTGTTCCTTATTGTTCGCGTCCACCACAAAGGCCTCGATTTCAAATTCCGCATCGTTGGGTTTTGTATCGAACATGTCCCACCCCTGCCACTGGGCGCTGATGCGAAAGTAATTCCAAAAAGGGCGAAGCAGAGTTTCCCGTAGGTTGCTCTCGGCTGGGAAGTTAATCGCGGCAATGGCGAGCAAGTGGTAGCAAAAAAACAGTGCTGCAAAAAATCGAAATTTCAAAAACATCGGTTACGCCCACGGGAACTCAATCGCCAACCAGTTGCATATCAGAACATCGCGTCGAAGTGACCGAAAAACGCGTTTTGTGTTGTGTGGTAGTGGCCATTCCTGTTCACGCTTTGCGGTGTCACTTCGCTACCGCTACAAAAGTTTTACTCGAATATCCTGACACTGGCATTTGATAGACTTGTTGCGTCAATAGTTCTCCGAGTCCTTTTGTCCCAGGTGATACGGCGCGCTAACAGAAGATCCAATGGCTTTTAGCGAGGTGGCACATTTGCTGCTAAGCAGAAGCTATGGACGGTCGTCTTCTTATGGGGATTACAAAATAAAATATTTTTGGGGCGTGGAGTCACGTCACAACAATGACCGCGACGAAACTGGGGAGAAAACGAGAATGTTAAAAATAACGCTACTACGGATATCAATAAGCAGCAGTGCTGCTCTATTGATATCCTCCGCTTCATGGGCGGATATCATTTCAGAAGGTCAGGGAAGTCAGCTTGTTCCTAATACAGGTATTGGAAATCTAGCAACGTTGGCAGCCCCGGCCGCTAATCGTCCTCCTGGTGGTGGCGGAGGTGGCGGACATCCCGGTGGCGGACATCCTG
>JAYVQZ010000029.1:0-3086 GCA_043776735.1 Deltaproteobacteria bacterium
CGATCGCCCGGAAAGAATTCCAGAGAGTGGAGAGATCGTTCGAGCAAGGAAAGCCCTGCGAGGTTAATGAGAGGTTTGGGCTTGTTTCTGCACAGGTCAGAGAACCTTTTTCCCGCTCCGGCCGCGCAAACTACGTAATCCGTCCCAGGTAACATCGGATATCCTTCCTATTTTAGGTAGAGATGTCGGTATCGATTCCCTCATACACCGGATCCCGGCCAAAATTTGCTGGATGATGTGGTTGGGGCGGTCACGATGCAGGGGGAGCATGCTTAGGAATAGAGAGGCCTCACACAGGCGAACCAGTTCATAGTCCAGCCCCGTGCTCTCCAGATAGGAATGAAAAATCCGCTCCACGTCCTTTAGGTAAGCCGGTGGTACAGCGCAATTGAGATCGATGTCCAGAGTTTCGTTCAGTGTTAAATAGGTAAGCTCTTTGACAATAAGGTCATATTTTCCCAGGAAGGAATGACTTAGCTTGGCGATATCGTAATATTCTGGAAGGAACGCGTCCTCGGCTCTCTGAATGCCTCTTGGATCAATCAGCTTGATTCGCTGGTTTTGCCTATCATAGAGAATGTTGGATAAGCAGAGATCTCCATGTGAAAAGTAGAGTTTGTCGCAGCTCGTGGATCTGAGTTTTTCCTCGAGCCTCTCGATTAAACTCCGAACTAGCTCGGGAAGACCCCCTTGGACGATGGCTTCGGTGTACTGGAGTACTTTGGCCATGGTGGGGTCCGCCAAAAATTGATTTACCCGTGAGGACAATTTTTCGACGAAGAGCTTGCGCATGGATTGCCTAAATTGCTCGGCGGATACCTGCAAGACTGGACACCGGGAGCGGTACTCTTCCACCGCATCCAGAAGAGAAGAAAAGTCCGAGGGGGGAACGCTGGCATGTACGAGAAGGCAGCTGGCGTCGAAAAAGGGCATGAATTCGACTTCGTATTCGGCAGTCTGACTCGTTTTACGAAGTTCACCGACTACAGGAAAGTAAGGTTTTATCTCTTTCGGAATAGACGATAGAAAAGCGTGCTCGGACTGGATCTTGTCGGTATTTCGGCTTCGTTTTATGCAGTACGCCCCTGCTCGGATTACCTCGTTGAAGTGGCGTGGCTGCGTGAAAGCTCGGGAAATTTCCAGCAAACCGGTACTCTTCGAAATGTTTGCGAAATGGCGCTCCAGATCCATTTCTATCTTGAGAGGACCGGGCATGTTCCACAACTCGCGTTCCTGATATTGAGTGGACTCGAGAAGGGTCATGGGCATCGAGCAAAATAGGGGATCTGTGGTGACGAGCGTCGGGTCGTCGGCGAGTGCCATTTTGGTGAGGATTAGACAGAGGCTCTTCGGATCGAAGGCATACAGTTCCACGGAATAGATGGCGATATTCCTGTAGGTTCGCCATTCCACTCCCCTTGCCGTGAGGTGGGCGGCGATTTCCCGAACCTTGGTTTTGGGCCCTAGCTCTTCGTCCCAAAGGAGATCAAAATCCTGTTCGATTTGGGCGAGATTCCCGGCGAGCCAGTCCCGGTACGTGATTGCCCTCAGGCGTAGGTTGAAGGCGCTTTCCAGGCCGAGCTGACATCCAAGGGGGGAGGTGGGGTCTACCTTGCCTCGCAAAATCAGGAGTGATTTTTCCAAGAAAGCCCCCTTCCTGTGGTTCGGTATCTAAAGGCGAAGTTTGCCGTCAGAGCGGCAACCAGTACGACGGCCACTTCCGAAAGTGGTACGAGAAGTCGGGAGCGGAGGACGCTTTCCAAGTTGGCATCGAAGGCCAAGGGCGTTGTGGCTTGCGATGGAGTAGCGATTTGTAAAATGCTTTGAAAGCTTCGGTGCGCCCACATTCCCAAAATTTCGGGTACGCTGTGGGGATAATTTTTCAGGGCTAGGGTTACCGCGCCGGCGTCGCAGAGCCAGACTACGAGGCTCAGGACGAATCCCAGGGTAAGTATGGAAGTACCGTCCCTGCTCAATCTAAAGGTCTCCCGGCCGAGGGCGTTCAGCGCCCGTACCAGAGAGACAAAGAATCTGTGATGATACCTGGCGATGAGGGCATTTTTTGAAAGGCGCACTAGCCGGTTGAGGGCAAAGACGAGCGATATGGCCAGTGCGCCGGCGAGAAGTCCCGCGATGCCGAGTCCCAGGCTTGCATTGGTGGCACTTGGGGCGATCCACAGAGAGTATCCTAAGAAAGATATTCCCAAGACGACGAGATCTAGAGATCGCGCCAGAATCGAAACGGCAATTTGGCGTGGCAAATTGCCGGTGACCCGCCAAAGCAGGTAGAGCCGAAAGATCTCGCCAACTACAGCGGGTAACCAATATCCCATGACGGCGGTGAGGAAAATGATGGCGAAGGTAATCCGGAAGGAAAGGGACTCGTCGTTGGAAAGAATCCAAAACCTCAGGCTGCGTAGAGTGTGAGCGAAGAAATAAAGCCCACACGCGGCGATACCGGAACTCAGATTGTTGGACGCAAATTCCATTTTGACCCGTCAATTCCTTTTGAGGGTGGTGCCAAGCACGGCCATTTCAATACCGCTGTGTATTAGTGACTTATCGGAGGGCGCTGAGCCTAACTTAACGAAGGGTTATACCGGGTTGCGTTGGTTGCTGGGTTCCCCTGCCGTCGGGCCTGCGTATGACGGGGCTGTTCATAATCAATTGATATTAAATGATAATTCAGATGAAACGGTGTACTTGTCCGGCAATTGAGCTTTCCCTCGGCCGAGTTTGTTGCCCTGGCCAAGAAAAGAAATAGCTGGGCGATCTGCGACAAGCTACGACGCAGCGAAGGCCACGCTATGAAGGAAAGCTAATAGTTCCTATCGAGATTCAAGCGAAGTGCGATAGGACCGTGTGAGCGGCAAAAGACAAACCACCAGGGAGTGAGGAGGCCGCGTGCTCACGATTAAATCGACTAGGCTTCGCCCGGCAAAAGGGACCACGGTCCACGGATTTTTTCCGTGTCGATGTCCTTGCAGTACGGGAAGAGAAAGAGCCCTAGCCGGTGTAGCTCGCGCAGGGTCAAGCCGCCTTCCGGAATCACCATCTCCACGGAAAAATCAGAGCTGATGGGGAAC
>JAYVQZ010000030.1:0-12118 GCA_043776735.1 Deltaproteobacteria bacterium
GAAGGTCAGAGGTTCAAATCCTCTCCCCGCTACCAAATTAAAGTAAGTAAAAACGCTGAGTTAGCCGGAAGGCTGATTCAGCGTTTTTCGTTTTACCCCGAAAAAGTAGCACAAAAGTAGCACCGAGATCACGGGGACGGAAATTTTCGGATCGAAAGATACGACTTTCTGAGTTCAAAAGCGGATGAACGAGGTTCAACGTAACCAGGTCGTCGGGGCACGAGCCCGAAGGCTACCGCTCGCGGTTTCGAACTCCGAGTCCTTTACATCTGGTGATCACAGTCCATAGAGTATTTCGCGTTTCCACAAATTTCTAAGAGGTTTGAAAATGCCTGCGGTCGGAAGAAATGACCCCTGCCCTTGCGGCAGTGGAACGAAATACAAAAAATGCTGTCTGCCTAAGAATCAGCTAGTCCCCACCGATGATTTCTCTTATCGCAGATACCGCCAAATTGAGTCTGACCTCATCCCCAAATTAATGAGGTGTGCTGCTGAAACCTGGGGTGAGTGCGCTCTTTATGAAGCCTGGGACGAGTTCCATCTTTGGGATTGTGAAGAAGAATATTCTCCGGAGAGCGAAGTGAACCAGGTTTTCATGCCGTATTTCCTCTTTTTCTGGTCCCCCGATCCGACGGAAACTGATTGCACGCTTAAAAACCATGAAGACAAGACAGTGCCGGAGATTCTTATTCACGAACTAAATCAAGAGCTCAGCACAGAGGAAGTTGAAATTCTTGAGTCAGCAAACCGACGCCCGCTCTTTCTCTATGAAATATTAAGCACGAAACCGAATGACAGCTACCGCATTCGTAACCTCTTCACCGACGAGGAATTCGAAGTAATAGAACGTATCGGTTCGTCGTCGGTTGAGGTGGGAAGCATCATTTTGTCGGCCATTTTTTATATTAACGGCCAGTGGCAAAACATTGCCACTGCGCCTTACCCGCTGAGGCCAATCGAGAAACAAGCTACCTTTCAATTGCGCGATGAAATCAGAAAACGAGTTAGGCGAAAAATCCTAAATGAAGAAATCCTCGCGGCATTTATTGACGATATTCGCGCCCTCTATTTGGACCTGATCGATTCGCTCTTAAATCCGACTCAACCCGTCCTTAGGAATACGGATGGCGATATGATTGCGCCTCAAATCCTTCACTTTGAGGTTAACTCACCTCAAGGGGCTTTTGATGTACTTGGAAGTTTAACAATGAAAGTCATGTCTCAAGAAGACCTCCTACGCGAGGCAGCTTTTGAAAACGGAAAACTTAGGCAGGTCGAAATTCCCTGGTTTAAGAAAGATAAATATGCCAGCGAGAAGTCCGGTTACACATTGCTCGGCCGCCTTACAATTGATGGAAATACGCTGACCGTAGAGGTGAACTCGAACCGACGAGCGAATAGAATTCGAAAAAAGATACAACAATTACTTGGGAACAATGTTCGTTACAAAACTACAGTGATTGATTCCATTGAGAGAAGGTTAAATGAGCATCGACCGACCACTTTGCTCGAGGATAAAATCCAGAAGCAGTCTATTCCCGCTGAAATACAGAAGAGAATGAAAGACGTGGCATCAGCCCATTGGGAAAAGTGGATTGACGATGAGATTCCGGCGCTGAATGGTTTAACGCCAAGACAGGCCGCAAAGACCAAAGACGGAGTAGATCTTTTAAAGTCTCTTCTCCATTATTACGAACAGCGGGATCGCGATCACGTAGGCAATTTATTCAAGCCAGATGTGAATGCGCTTCGTTCTAGACTCGGAATCAAATAAGTTAGTGCCGTATGGAGTGGTCAAGCCACCGTAACTTTCATAAAACTGACCCATCGGGTCCGTATCCCGAAGGTCATTGAGTCTCAAACTAAGACGGTTTGTTGTTCAATTATCCGAAGAACCTCGGTCGGCTGAAGTTGCCTAATAAAACGGATAACCGAAGCGCCGGCTGGCATGTCACCTTCCGAGCAATTTAATTTATCACTCACGCAAAGCAGTAGGTTTGGTATTCGGGCCTCTCTAAGCCGTTCAAGCTTTTTACGGAGGTAGTCGGGAGTCCAATACCCAACGATTTCGAGGAGCCATTTTCGATTGGGATCGAGGCGATGCTGTAGCGCAAAATCGGGAAATATTAGTGTGTCCGCAGCACTGATTGGTTCCGGTTCGCGAATGATGTCCCAGTTTTTGGTAGCGCGGAGAAACTGGCGACAGAATCGCTCTTCGAGTTTGCTGTCGAATGGTTTGGGGGGCTCACTCGGAAAGATTGGGTCTCCCGAACTGATTTTTAGTTCCAACGACTTCTCGCCGATCACTATTTCTGCTGACATTTCAAATTCGTTGCACCAGGCAAGCACCGGAATTAACTCTCCGAGAACGCGTCCGTAGATCAGGGTACCGCGAAACAATGAATAAGGACCGGAGATCGAGAGTTTCGCTCTGTTGTCTTCGGCTTCTTTGCTAACAACACAGATCAACCCCTTTCGTTTGGCATGTCGAACCACCGCACTGGCATTTCCTGTCAGTCGAATTTCGACGGACCGTGCCCTCGCCAATAATCCCTGGACGAGCATCAAATTGGTACGAAGGCCGAGTTCACTAGAGGTTAGCTCTTGTAGAGGGGAGACAAGACACCGTTGGTTCGGCAAGTCCGCGTATAGACTATTTTCCAGTTCTTCAGCACAAACTTCAAATTCGGCGGCAACTTGTTCGCAGAGCTCGTGGCGGCTAAGCGAAGAACCTCTCGATGCCACAAAGAGGCGGGCTCTGAGTTCTCGCGGCGGTACTGAACTCGAAACCCGCGTCCGAAAAATGCGGTTCAACCCATGCGATACCATCTGTCTCTTGCCAAAAGGCGCGTAAAACGGAAGGTGCAACGCCAGCCTCTCTAGGAGGTCGCCTTTTGGTTTGCCGACAAACCCGACGTATTCGTCCCAAAGAAGACGCAGCCACGGATGATCCCTTTCGTCCAAGTAATGGGGAAGGATGCGACCCTGGCTAGTGCTGAATTTAAGCAAAGATTCGGGGAGCAAGAGTTTCTGTCCTTTTCTGCCATTGGCGGATTTCGATCGTGTTCTTTGCGACCAGCTCGTAAACCTTTGCCACTTTCCCCTCTGCGGGACGCAGGCAACGGCCGATACGCTGGATATGTTCCCGTTCCCCGTGATTGCCGCCAAGAATAATAGCGATTTCGGCATCAGGGACGTCGATTCCTTCGTTCAATACCCGACAGGAAACCAAACATCGGATTATGCCCCTTCGGAACCTATCCAACGTCTCTTCGCGTTCTTTCTTCTTAATTTCACTGGTAATAGCCGGAATGAGAAATTTGCGGGAAATCCGGTACGAACTGTTCGTGTCGGGAGTGAAAATTAGTATTTTACTTTCGTTATGCTTAGACACGAGTTCGGTGAGCGATTCCTCTTTGGCCCGAGAGGCACCCAATAGTTTGCGGCTGTGACGAAATGCCAAAAGAGCGCGCTTTCCTTCGGGACGAAGTTTCGCCCAAATTACAAAATCGATCCAACGGCTTCCGGGGTTAGAACGAGAAAATCGGTCGAACTCTGTTCGGAAAAGATTTATCTCACGTTCATAGTATTCGCGTTCATCCGGATACAGCTCTACATGCACGGTCGCATGCTCAAATGGGGCTAGGTACCGACCGGTAAGCTCACTGACCGTTACTTCATATACCTGGTGCCCTACCAGTTCCGCAGTTCTCTTGCGGGTTTCGCTCTTTTTTACCGGAGTCGCCGTCAATCCTAAGCGGTAAGGAGCAATGCACATCTCAAGCGCCTCGTCTCGCATTCCCGATCCGAAATGATGTACCTCGTCCACAATGAGTAATTGAAATCGGTTCCCGATCCAGTTCATGTATCGATAAGCGCTTTCGAAGGTCGCGACCATCACCGGCGCAAGTTCCTGTTTACCATCGCCCAGAATTCCAATCGGCATCTTAAATTGCTCGCGAAGCCGATCATGCCACTGCTCGAGGAGAATTCGCGTCGGAACAAGACAAAGTGCGGGTTTTTTAGTGAACGCGATCGCAGCGATGCCGATAATTGTCTTTCCAGAACCCGTGGGCAGCACGATCACCCCTTGCCCCTTCGCGTCTCGCCACGCATTGAGCGCAGCATGCTGATAGGGGCGCAGCTCGGGGGGAGAGAGGGGCAATGCTTCGCCCCATGAATAACGTGTCATATCCCGAACTTGAAACTTCTGAGCCTTAAGTGAATGCAGCAAATTCCTGTGGTAGGAGGCGGGGGCGCGAAAGGCGCCCACGCGATCGTCCCAAAGAACTCCGGTAATGGAGTGGAGTTGAGTCGCCGGATCATCCGCACGAAGTAGAATGGTTCCGCGATCAAACGTCAGACGTACGCTTTGTTCCTTGAGGTGACTCCCGGCAAATGGTTGAGAGTTCGAAACGGCATTTCCGTATAGGTTGCCCTTTGGTTGAACGATCATCACACCCGACTTTCTTTTGTATTGGTAGGGAACAATCAATGCGGCGGCAACGCTTAACGGGGAGCGGGCTTTAGAGGAACGAAAGTGATATTCAAATTAGAGGTAACTGTTTTATGAAAAATATCGCCTATCGCGATATGCGATATGAAATAAATTCCCGTAGTCATCGCACCGGTTGTCGGGTCGCGCCGCTCATAACCAGACGGTCAAAAGTTCCAAACTGTTACATATTGCACACTAATTTTAAAAGTGTAATATTAGTAACATGAAGGCTAGAAGAGCTGAAATCCCTGAGGATATCCTAAGCGCAAAGACCTCAGTCTTCTCCTCGCGGGAACTCAGTCGTGCGCTTGGAAGCCGAACCGCAATCCAACGCGCTGTAGCAGCAGATAAAATCGTGGCTTTGGGAGCCGGGTACTATTCCACGCCCGATCTCGACCCATCCGTCGCGCAAGTGTTGGCCGTGGCCAAGTTCTATCCCAACGCAGTGATCTCTGGCGTCAGCGGTCTTGTCATCCACGACCTGTCGGACGAAAAGCGCCAGAAGGTCTCTGTAGATGTGCCGCAAAAACACCCCATCCGCAATGCCATCATCCAATCACGCCGCATGACTAAGGATCGCTTTATTGGCGTCGAAAAGCGTGATTACTTCGGTCACCGGATTCGCATCTACGATGTCGAGCGGCTACTGTGCGACGCGTACCGGATCGATAAAGGCTTTCTCTTCTACAAGGCGGTGAAGCGCTACCTGAAGGCCCACAAGCTTCAGTTTGAAAAGATCGCTAAATACGACAAGCGGCTTGGCACCAAAGTATTGCGCGCCATCCAACAGGAGCTTGCCGATGGCTGACGCCAAAAAGACAACGTTCCGGGGACGCGCTAAATCCTGGGCCGCCAAGCAAGGTCTTCACGGACCGCAGGCGTTTTTTCGGTTCGTTATCTTTACCTACTTGGATTGCCTCACCCAAGAGAGCGATGAATTTGTCTTCAAGGGCGGCAACCTACTTTGGCTGTACATTCATACCCCCCGAGAAACCATCGATCTGGATCTCGTAACACGTCGGCTGAAAACGACCGCCAAAGTTGAACCACTATTGGCGCGCGCCAATCGGCACGCCGAAGGAATTAAGTTCAAGGTCCTGTCGATCAAGGACATCACGGCAGAAGGCTCGGCAGGGGCCGCCGTCGTGATCGAGTATTCCACTGAAGACGGTGCCACCAACAAATTCGACCTAGATATTGTCTACGTTCTGCCGACCAAGACAACCACGGTGGCATCGCCACTCGCGGAACGGGGCGCAATTCAGGCGGCAACGCTAGAAAACATCATCGCGGACAAGGTAGCCGCCTGCCACCGCTTCGGCGGAGGCAATACCCGCATGAAGGATTACGACGACCTTTGGCGGATCGCCGTGAAGAGTCCGCCGGTAGACTGGCAAATCGTTAAGCAGTTGCTTGCGGAGAGGAGCTTTCCGCCCGTTCTCTCACCCGAATGGGTCAACGAAGAAACGAGTGGAAACTGGAAACGTCATGTCCGGTCCTACAAGGATTTGCCGAGGGTACTCGCGGCCGTCATGAAGGACATCAACCGCTGGCTGACCCTATGAAGCGTAAAGATGCCGAAAAGAAGATGCGGTGACATTTTTGGCAGTCTTCCGTTTTCCGAGAAGATCCACTATAAAATGTTGATGAAACCTCCGTTCGTTTTGACGCTAATTTTTTTGATGGCCGGTTGCACATCGACTCCGGTGTTGACCGAACCAGGGTCAAAAGTCAGATTGATGAAGAATGACCCGCCCGTAGCCTGTAAAGAGGTTGGTAATGTAAAGGGGGGCTTCGATGGGTTTGGTGGCGGGGATGCCGACGCCGGCGCGAAAAATGCCATTCGAAATAAAGCCGCCGAAATGGGCGCCAATTACGTCCGCATGGAAACCGCGGCAAGCCATTATAATGGCGGCATGGTTATCTTAAACGGTACCGCCTACAAGTGTCCCTAACTTGTAAAATGCACTACCAGCATCATGTAGCACCGGTGTATGTGCCTCTTTTTAATCCGGTCCTTATTGAAATCATTTAGAAAATTCGATCTCGTTGACGAGGCGAAAACAGCCAAGGAAATTGCCTCGATGCTGTTGCTTTACGTTGTTTTTACGGTGGTCAGAGGCTTTTTCACCAGTCGCGAGGCGTTGGTTTGGGAGAACGCTTTTCTCCGTTATCGAGCGGGAATCCTTAAACGCAAACCCCGACGAATTCTGTTTCGGCGTTGGGATAAAGCGCTTCTGATATGGCTATCCCAAAGGGTTCGCGATTGGAAAAGTGCCCTATATCTGGTTCAACCCGATACGCTCATTAAGTGGCACCGGAATGCTTTCAGGTGGTTTTGGAGCTGGAAGGTGGGGAAGAACGGCGGTCGCCATGTTTTGCCCGCAGAAGTCGTCAAGTTAATCCGGGAGATCTCAATTGCGAACCCAAGATGGGGAGCACCAAGAATTCATGGAGAACTCCTAAAACTTGGAATTGACGTGTCTCAGTCAAGTGTTCAAAAGTATTTATTACGTTCAAAATTTCCCAGACCCTTCAAACAAGACTGGCGGACCTTTCTAAAAAATCATACGAAAGAGGTCGTCGCCATCGATTTCTTTTTAGTCCCTACCATTTGGCTCAGCCGGCTCTACGTTTTAGTCATTCTGTCTCATGACCGCAGGAAGATCCTTCGATTCGCGGTAACTGGTAAACCCTCTACCCGGTGGACGGCTCAGCAACTGAGAGAGGCGCACCCCTTTGCGGAACTACCAAAGATGGTCTTACACGATCGGGATAAAAACTTCTGGGGTCTTAGAAATCACGGTTTTAATGACGTCATCACCGCTCATAAATGCCCTTGGCAGAACTCTTATGTCGAACGAGTCATTGGGACGGTCAGAAGGGAATGCACCGATCATGTCATTGCCTTTAATGAGCGGCAGTTGACGCGAGTACTGGGTACATATCAAGACTATTACAATAATTCTCGGACTCATCTCACTCTCAATAAAGATTCCCCGGTTCCAAGGTCTATTGAAAAGTCCAGAAAGATTTTCTCAATTCCGAAAGTTGGCGGCCTTCATCATGAGTTCAGACGAATGGCTGCTTGATCCGAGTGTGGCATTCGATTCACGTCACCCAATTACTTGATAACGCGCAAAGTAGGCTGCCCCTTGAAAAGTAATGGGGTGGCGCGGTCTGGACTCTCCATTCCAAGAGGGCTGCACGGCGCTAGGGATAATTGTTTTGATATTTCCGAAAGCGGCATTTCGATACGGTCGAAAGCTTCTAACATTCGTACAAAGTCATTCAACGACCCAAGCACTCGGCGGCTTGTCGTTTTCGAAAAAACGGACGATTTCATTTGTTCCAATTCGGCGGACACAAGATCGTTCGCTATTCCCATTTGCCTAAGCGCATCGCCCACAGCCGCATTGAGCCGCTCAGGGAATTTTCCGATTTCCTTAGCAGGAATAATGACGGGCAAAAGAGTTCTTTCGCTGACACAGATAATAAGGCGAGCTGGACGAAGAATTAATAGATGGGCATACCAATCTCCAAGCCGCGTGGTCGATTTCGAAGGGGACGCGATAGGGGGGCTTTTTAGATGAGATAACAATCGCGAAGTACACCTTAAAACTACCATTTTCACTCCGTTGCGCCGCCGGTCTAAGCGCTAGTTACACCACCCTAACTTAATTTTTTTAACCAAGTATTTATTTCAGAAAACGCCTGGTCAAGCGACTCCGGCAAATCCAAGTATCTACCACGGTGGCTAGACCACATTCGGTTCATGTCCGGACCAATCCAGGAGTGATCGAGTTTATTTGGAACAGACCTTTTCAGAAGGAGTGCCGCCAAATGAGCGCTATCTATGACCGCCTGCGATCTGGAGAGTCTCCAGAGGTCGTCGAAGTCTTTCATCCGTGTGTTGCCGGCTTTAAATCGATTAGCCGCAGACAGCTTGTCCGAAATAATATTCTCCATGGTGGCTACCTGGATCCGCGGGGTTTCGTGAATCGGTGAAGGGAGTTCGGTGTTCTCAGTTTGAATGGCATAAACGACGTCCAACCCAAAGGTGTTTGATGCTCCGTCGTCAGTTCGGTAAGCAATGGTAACGTCCGCCCCTCGCTTTTCCTCTTGTTGCACTTCGGAAAATGACAGGACTGAATAGGTAATCCCTTCGCAGCCTTCCTTACAGGCCATCTCCAATACACTTCGAACGGCGTCGTGCGTTTTGACTTTCTTCGTCGCGAAATCCAAGTCTACCGTTGCACGTGGGGTCTTGATGTAAACCCAAAGCAGGTTCCCTCCTTTAAAAATGAACTCACTGGAAACCCGATTGATGGCCTCGACGAAGTTCAGCATGGTGTAACGAAGAAATGCCTGCGGACCGTGAAGGTCGTTCTCACTGGCCCACTTCCTGGCGCTCTTTATAAATGACGGTTTCTTAGGCATCCGCAAGCTCCTGCTGCACGTGTCTGAGAACCTGAGTTTTAAGTGCGTTGTCGTACTTCAGAATAGAACCGAAGTCTGGCTTCTGTTTTTTCAAATAGCGTTTAAGTGCTTTGAAAAAAAGCGGGCCGCCTTCGTCTATTAGATAGGCTTCGCATAAACTTCGTTCGCGATCATAGATACGGATAGTGGATCCGTGAAACTTGAGTTTCTCAACTCCGGCCAAACGCGAGGCGACAACGCGATGAACTTTAAGGAGTTTGTTCCGAATCGAAGCATTGCGCTCAATATCGACATCAATACGGTCAATTCTTTCGTCCGAAAGCCCCTGAATCACCATCGCCGTTAAGTTTGAAACGATTGCTTTCGGGTAGTACCGAGCCGCCGCAATGACCGAAGCAATGAACGGATCTAGGGCAATCGTCCCATAGACTCCGGCACCCAGGGATTGGATTTGCCCTTCGTCCACCAAGCGACCAAGGATAGTTCTGGCCGGTACATACTTCTCGAGTTCTTTTGAGGTAGCGACTTGGTTCTTCTTTATGAACCGTAATAGACCTTCCGTGTCGCTTGTCGTAACCTTTTTACCCATGTTACAAACATACCACATTATTTGATTTAGTGGTAACAAAGTAACAATTAGAGTTCTGGGTTGGGCTAATTTCCGCCTTTCGGGCCCACAACCCGAAGGCCGAAGGCATGTCGTTGCCTGGGAATTAGCCCGACGGCCGCCCGTCACAACTCCCCTCCCCCCGTCGTTCTATCTTGGCGTTCAACTTGCACTATTCTGTGCTAGGTCCTTGTGTACTCAGGTTTTCAATGGAGTTCCTATGCCGCTGACACAATTTCTGGCTTTCTGTATCGCTATCGCCCCCCCTGGCGGCCTTCGGTTTCGGGTCGGGTCCTAAAGTCGAAATCGACGGGGAGAATAACGCCTGCGTTAAGGGCGACATGTCGATGAAAGTTAAAGTTACCGTTGATGGTGAGACGGTCGAGATGAGACCCTCCTGCTCCTTTAGCTTCAGCAACGACTTTAAAACTAAAGCGGGTACCCAGTGTCGGGTAAAGGCGGGCATGTGCTCCGGCTTCAGTCCCGAGCACGAGTTCCGGGCCGAATGTCGGGACAGTAACCGCAACGAAACCTTGCGTGTCTTTCCCATCGCCTGCAAAAAGGCCGGCGGCAAAGGCAACCTCCTCATCGAAACCGAAAGTCGCTGCCGCAAAGGGCGAATGTCGGAAGAGGTCGAAATAAAAATAGGCGGTGAAAAGTTTCGGTTCGATCCGTCCTGTAGGTTCAGCTACTCGCACGAGTTTAAAACCAGCGCCGGTGTTAGCTGCAAAATTGAATCAGGAATGTGCTCAAGCTTTAGTCCCAAGCAACGCTTCGTCGTTAAGTGCGAAGATGGAATCGCAGGGGAAACCAGCATCGCCTGTCCGTAACCAAGAAAGGTAACTCATGAAACTGCATAAACTCGTTTGCCGTGTCCTCGTGCCGGCCTCGCTCGTCCTCGGGGCCTGCGCTTCGCAGCCCAAGCCCGTGACAGAAGATATTTCGCCCAAGCAACCGGTGGTGAAGACCGATGCCGAAATCAATTTGACAGAGCTACTCCAGCTGGCGCGTCTTACCGCGTATCCGAACGAGAAGAAGCAAGAAAGTCTCAAGATCGATCACATCGAAGCCGGCTCGGCCTGGAATAAGATCGGCCTCGAGAATGGCGACGTCATCGTGCGAGTAGGCGACAAAGCCCTAAATAGCCGTGAGCATTTCCTAGCTCTCGTACGCGCCGTCGTTAACCCCGGAACCGAACGGCTCGAAGTGCTGCGCCAAAAGGGCAAGAAGAAGGAACGGCTGTATCTGCCGCTTGATGCCAAATGATTCTTCACTGGGCAAACCGAATTGGCGCCATCGCCGTATGGGGCTACCACGTGCTCCACTGGTACCAAGCCGATGGCGGGGTAGCCCTGGTAAAGGGGGCAATCTTTTTTAGCGGCGTCGCCCTGATCTGGTTTGCCGAGGCCTTCGGGGACGCGGCAGGCTTTTCGGTCACCCGATCCCCGGGCATCGACCCCGTCCTCGATATTTTTCTTACCCGCCGCATGTGGGTGACCCGCCCTTCCGCGGGCTGGGCATTCGTCGTACTGGGCTGGGTGGTTTTGACCGGCCCCTGGTGGCTGGCGTTCCTTACGCAGCCCGTTTTACTCCCCCGAAGCTAGCCCAACGGTTGCGAACGGCGTCCAGTTAAACGAAGGTCGACTAACGACTTAAGAGACCTAACCCCCGAATTTAGTTTTATTTTTCCTTACGATTCAATTACTTGAAATCGTATCTCTGGAGAATTTCTAGGAAGTTTTTGAAATCCGACAATCGGACTATATGGAATACGCCTCTGAGAAGCCGAAGCTGCGCGCGCCGGGCCGACGCCACCATGGTTTTGGAATGATCGAGACCTACGACAAAAGCAGATCAATTTCTGACCTTCGGGGCCCGGAACCCGAAGGTTCGAGACATGTAGCACCGGTGTAGCACAAGGTTTAGAACTCACCCGAAATCAGTGGAAAAGTTCTGAAGGAAGCTGTCTGACGCCAGAACCTAACTCCCAATTATTGTTATTTTTTTACTATGAATATTAGTGACTTAATTTTCACGGCTAACGCAGTACTCCAGGGCTCATAACCCGAAGGTCAGAGGTTCAAATCCTCTCCCCGCTACCAAATTAGTAGTAATGAAAACGATGAGTTAGCCGAAAGGCTGATTCAGCGTTTTTCGTTTTACCCCCGAAAATGCTGCACAAATGCTGCACCAGTTTTCGAAGCGAACCGAACACCATCGAAGCGGATTCTCATTCTTGAGAATTAGTAGCGAGATGAGACTCAGACCCGCAAGCCGACATTTAACGAAATTGTCCTCCTTTGCCTAGCTTCAAATTGGTTCCCCTTCTGGCTGCCTCTACATCTAATCCAGAGACCCTTTTACAAGGTCTGAAGGGGATTAGAGCGCGCCCTGAACACAACGGTGTGATTCATCGGAGTCTGCTACGAACAAGAATCCTGCCTACGATTGAAAGGGAGTGCTATCCAATTGTTGCGGTCGTATCTCGGCGTAAAATATCGAGATATTTTGTGTAAACGTAACGACGATTCCTCTGTTGTCCACTTACCTCTTGCAGAATCTTTAGAGTCACT
>JAYVQZ010000031.1:0-12100 GCA_043776735.1 Deltaproteobacteria bacterium
GCATCCCCGCACCGGACGATTACCTTCACCAACAACTGTTCGAGCCCGGTTTTGGTGGCTTTCACTTCCTACGTCCGATCGATAGGAAATATAGACGACAAGATCGACCGCAGTTCCTATTGGGCCACAGAAGGCTGGTTGCCCTTGGAGTGGAGCAAGCAACATAAAGTCAATATCGCCAATGATCGCGCTGCGGCCGTGCTGATTCAGAAAAAAGACGGAACCGTCTTGACGGGCGACGAAGGAACTTTTTGCGTCCACGGCAACGCGTTTTCCAACCGCGAGTACGCCAAGGGCGGAAAGAGCCACTACTTCGTGGTGGGTTTTGACAAGACCTCTAACCAAGCCGATAGCTGCGTTGGTGCCGGTGGACATTTGCGCCGTGGCTTTCAGTCCGTTGACATGAAGGATTTCGATAATATTAATTTCAACATTACTTGCGGTGACGGAGTTTTCAAATGAAGTGGAGCCTGGGAATCGCATTGCTTATAGCCGGATTTATCAAGACACCGGCGTTTGGCTGGGAAAAACTCTGTGAATTTGAAGGCCCCGGTCTCTCCGGTAAAGTCTCGTTCTTGTCCTACAGGATTGCGCGCCAACAACGGGAAAATGGAAACTGGGACTACAAAATAGAGATACCCGCCTCGGTGGGAAATCGCTGCGGTCCCGGGCAGTACCCCGAAGCGCATATTTCAGCAGCCTTTTTCATGACCAAGAATGTGAAGTTTGATTCGGGCGATTTCAAACGCTACCACGGAAATCATGACCTCACAGAGCTCTTTGAAGACAAAGGATACTTCGAGTGTATTGCAGCTGATTTTTCCACCAGCTACAAATGTAAGTTTTAGCGACCGCTTACTCATGTTGAAGAGTCTTTTGAGCATTCGTCGGAGCCCAAAGCGATGATAAGGTACGCGGTTACTTTTTAATCTACAGGCGCGATCAAAATATTTGAAAAGCAAACGTGTACCTAGCCGTCGGGATGGTTCGGATTTTTTAATTAAGTTTAATATTGATTCCCTCCGCATGGGGCCGGCCGACCGTTCGACATGTTCTGGGACGCAGGCTCAGCGAACGATTCCTAACGCTGAGATCGCATGACCTCCCCGTTTACCAATGGAAGCGGACTGCTCCCTACGGGGCATCTCCCACCCTCCCCCTGAACTTTCACTTTACCATCCCAAAGCCGGGGCCTAGTCTTCTAGCGGTTTTTTAAAAAAGGGATTTTTACTCATGAAGACGATTGCGGCAGTAGCCTGGGGACCCAAACAGCCATTGGAGATCGAGGAGATCGACCTCGCTGGGCCCAAGCAGGGCGAAGTGATGATTCGAATCCATTCCACTGGGGTCTGTCACACAGATGCTTTTACGCTTTCCGGAGCTGACCCCGAAGGAATCTTCCCGGCGGTTCTGGGACATGAAGGAGCCGGAGTGGTGGTGGAGGTGGGGCCGGGAGTGACCTCTTTGGCCGTCGACGATCACGTTATACCGCTCTACACACCGGAATGCCGCCAATGTAAGTTTTGCCTCTCGGGAAAGACCAACCTCTGTCAGGCCATTCGCACCACTCAGGGCAAAGGTGTCATGCCCGATGGAACCAGTCGTTTTTCGAAGAATGGAAAGCCTATCTATCATTATATGGGGACCTCTACCTTTTCCGAATATGTAGTCCTGCCTGAGATCTCAGCGGCCAAAGTTTCCAAAAAAGCGCCGCTCGATAAAATCTGCTTACTAGGCTGTGGGGTAACGACCGGAATTGGTGCGGTTCTAAATACTGCCAAAGTAACTTCTGGTAGTACCGTCGCCGTTTTTGGTCTTGGGGGGATTGGCTTAAGCGTAATTCAAGGCGCTGTGTTGGCCAGAGCCAAACGGATTATTGCAGTTGATATCAACGAGTCGAAATTTGAGCTGGCCAAAGCCTTTGGAGCTACGGACTGCGTAAACCCCAAAAAATTCACTGAATCGATTCAAAACGTACTGGTAGAAATGACCGATGGGGGAGTGGACTACTCCTTTGAATGCGTCGGCAATGTAAACCTCATGCGCTCCGCCCTAGAGTGCTGCCATAAGGGCTGGGGAGAGTCTATCATCATCGGGGTTGCCGGTGCTGGTCAGGAAATTTCTACCCGACCGTTTCAATTGGTTACCGGAAGAGTCTGGAAGGGAACTGCCTTTGGCGGTGTCAAAGGACGCACTCAGTTGCCCGGTTACGTAGATAAATATATGAGTGGCGAAATAAAGATCGATTCCTTTGTGACCCATACGATGGGCCTTAAGGATATCAACCATGCTTTTGAGCTGATGCACGAAGGCAAAAGCATTCGCTCCGTAATCAACTTTTGATCGGAAATATCTTATGGAAATTAAGTTAGAAAAAAAGTTTCGATCTTTTGAAGGAACTACCGAGTTTTACAGTCATCCGTCGCTGACTACGCAGACACAGATGAAGTTCTCAGTGTACCGCCCTCCGCAGGCGGCAACACAGAAAGTCCCCGTACTCTATTGGCTTTCGGGTCTGGAATGTTCTGAGGAAAATTTTATGGCCAAATCCGGCGCCCAACGTTGGGCTGCGGAGTTGGGGTTGATGATCGTCTGCCCGGACACTAGCCCCCGAGGAGCTGGGGTAATTGGCGAATCAGAAAGCTGGGATTTAGGACTTGGCGCAAGCTTCTACGTGAACAGCACCCAAGAGCCTTGGAAAAAGAATTACCAGATGTACGACTACATCACCAAAGAGCTTCGGACCTTAGTTGAGAGTCAATTTCCCGTTAGAGGAGAACTTTCTGGAATTTCTGGCCACTCCATGGGTGGTCACGGAGCTTTGGTGATTGCTCTCAAAGAACCAGGCCGCTACCGATCGGTATCGGCTTTTTCCCCCATTGTGGCGCCAACGATTGCCCCTTGGGGACAAAAGGCCTTCTCCGCTTATTTGGGATCAAAAAAGGCAGATTGGTCCTCTTATGACGCGCACTTATTGGTAGCAAAAACGGACAGCCGCATCCCCCTTTTGGTGGACGTTGGTACCGACGACAGATTTCTCACTACTCAACTTTTTCCAGAAATGCTGGAGAGAGCGTGTGAGACTGCTAAATACCCACTCACTTTGCGCAGGAGAAGTGGGTATGACCACAGTTACTACTTTGTAAGCACCTTTATAAAAGAACATTTGGAACACCACGCCAGCGCCATGGCAAAGCTGGGGAACGTCAGATAATGGAAAAAGAAAAAATGATGAAACGGGCCATCGAAAAAACCCGACAAGGAATCCAACTCGGCCAAACTCCTTTTGGCTGCGCGATCGTAAAAGACGGAGAAGTTGTCGCCGAAGCCCATAATACGGTTTGGCTGACCTGTGATCCTACGGCGCACGCTGAGGTAAACGCCATTCGTCTTGCCGCTAAGAATCTCAACACCATAGATCTTAGCGGCTGTACCCTTTACACCACTTGCGAACCTTGCCCCATGTGCCTCACCGCCATTCACTGGGCGAAAGTGGATGTGCTCTATTTCGGCGCTACAATCGCCGACGCCGAAGCGGCTGGGTTTTCCGAACTAACTATCTCAGCGCGCGACATGGTAGCGCAGGGTAAGAGTCCGCTTAAAGTTTTCTCAGGCCTTTGTGAAGCAGAATGTAAGGGCCTCTTTGAGGAATGGAAGACCTTAAAGAAAGGAAACGTCTACTAATGCCGGACCCCGTCGTTGCTGACAGAATCAAGGCCATTAACAAACGGGTCGCCGCCGCTCAAGGGAAGATCCCCTGTGATGGTGCGATTCGCAATGTTACCTACCTCGATGTTTTTTCCTGCCAATGGCGCCAGGGAGACATTGCTTTTATTGACGGTGTTATCGTTGGTCTTGAGGCAGGACTCCCTGCCAAGAGAGAGTGGAGCGGCAAAGGCAAGTACTTAGTTCCTGGCTTCCTGGATGCCCATGTGCACATTGAAAGTTCAATGCTATTGCCCCACGACTTTGAAAAAGCGGTGCTTCCGCTGGGGACGACTACCGCGATTTGCGATCCTCATGAGTTGGCCAACGTCATGGGAGTCAAAGGCATCCAACACTTTCTGACGGCCTCTGAGTCTATGACTCTCGATCTGAGAGTGATGCTGTCCTCGTGCGTTCCCGCCACTGACATGGAGACTAACGGAGGCGGCTTTCTTTCTGCCGCCGATCTTCTCCCTTTGCTTTCTCACCACCAGGCCTTGGGATTGGCTGAGGTGATGAATGTCCCCGGAGTTCTCCATGGGGATCCTTCTTTGATCGAAAAGATCGCAAACTTTGAAGGCCGCCCGGTGGATGGGCATAGCCCCTTACTAAAAGGAAAAGCCCTTTCGGCCTATCTGGCCGCAGGCATCAATAGTTGCCACGAGTGCACCGAGCTTGAAGAGGCACGTGAGAAGATTTCAAAAGGAATGTCGGTTTGGATTCGCGAAGGAAGTGTCGCTAAAGATCTGGATGCATTAATTCCCTTATTGAATGCCGCCACCTCTCCGAGTCTTGGCTTTTGCACAGACGACAGAAATCCGTTGGATATCGCCGAAGAAGGTCACCTTGATTTTCTAATTCGCAAAGCAATCAAAGCAGGAATTCCCCAAGAGGTGGTCTACCGCAGCTCCTCGTGGAGTGTCGCTCGTCACTATGGCCTAAAAAAGCTTGGCGCCCTGGCACCTGGATACACGGCCGATTTGGTTCTCCTGGACGACGCAAAAGACTGTGCCGTGGGCGCGGTTTGGAAAAGCGGCAAGCTTATCTCCGAGTGGGAAGGGGCCTCGGGAAATAAGAACGTCTTTGAGAACTCAATTCGTGCTGCGATTCCTGAATCACCCAGCGCGTTTGAAGGGCCCAAAGGGCCTGTGCACGTTATTGGCGTTATCCCAGGCAAGATCCTCACCTCAAGATCTGTAGAGCCCTCTGACGCCATTGGGGTACATCGGCTCTCAGTCATTGAACGGTATGGGAGAAAAAGCGTCCCCGCCAACGCCTACGTACGCGGATTTGGAGACAACTTCTCTGGGGCGATCGCCGCAAGCGTAGGACACGATAGCCACAACCTCATTGTAGTCGGAAAAAAAACCACCGACATGCAGGTAGCTGCTCGGCACTTAGCCCTCACTGGCGGCGGTTTTGTAGTGGTCCACGAAGGGCAAGTGACGGCATCCTTAGATCTCGGCTTTGGAGGATTGATGTCGGACAAGGGGCTTCGGCATGTGGAAACAAAGCTAAAGGAGCTTCGTGCTGCCAGTCGCGCCATTCAATGTGAGTTGGCAGAACCCTTTTTGCATCTGGCGTTTTTGAGTCTTCCGGTAATTCCCACATTGAAGCTTACCGATAAAGGCCTTGTTGACGTCGATCAATTTAAAATAATCCCGGTGGGGGCATGATTTCTCGACGAGGGGTGAATCTCAGGACAGAGGCCATTGCTGGCATAACCACTTTTTTCACGATGTCCTACATCGTGGTAGTAAATCCCACCCTCCTCGCCTCTCCGGGCACAGGAATTCCTTTTGCCGGCGCAATGACTGCCACCGTGCTTCTTTCTTTCCTACTCACACTCATGATGGGCCTCTATGCCAACCTTCCTTTTGCCGTGGCTCCCGGTATGGGGATTAATGCTTTTTTTACGTTTTCCCTAATCTTGGGCAGAAACATTCCCTGGCCGGTGGCTTTGGGAATGGTCTTTTGGTCGGGCGTGCTTTTTTTACTCGTGTCGATAACACCGCTTCGGCTTTTGATTGCCCAAGCCATTCCGCGTTCACTTCGGATTGGGACGGCGGCCGGCATTGGAATTTTTCTTAGCTTAATCGGTTTAAAGAACGCCGGGATTGTTGTGGCCGACGCGACAACGCTGGTCCGCCTTGGACACATGGATCTGCGCGCTCTAATGTGCCTTTTGGGTATTGTGGTAGCAGTTTATTTCCTCAGAAAGAAAAGCCCATTCGCCTTTTTGATTACCCTGCTTGGGCTCACAGGAGTTGGGCTGGTCTTGGGACTCGTTCACCCTCCTGCCCATTGGGTGGCGGCTCCCGATTTTACGTCGGTTTTTCTAAAACTCGACGTTGTGGGATCTTTTAAACTCGCGCTGCTTCCGGCCATCATTTCGCTGATGTTTACCGATCTTTTTGATTCTATTTCCACATTCGTGGGAGTCGCCCACGCGGCAAAGTTAGTGGACAATCGAGGCGAGATGGTGCGAATGAAAGAGGGGCTAATCGTTGATTCCTTTGCCACTTTTTTAGCGGGAATTTTTGGCACCTCGGCGGGGACAGCCTACATCGAAAGTGCGGCTGGTATCGAAGTGGGAGGCCGCACCGGATGGACTTCCGTTTTTACTGCGCTTTGTTTTATCCCCTGTTTTTTTTTAGGGCCGGTGGCGGGAATGGTTCCCCCTTTTGCCACTGCGCCCATCCTCATTCTGCTTGGCGCTTTGATGTTTCGAAGCCTTTCGGAATTAAAATTTGATTCTCTAGAAGACACCGTCCCGGCTTTTCTCACGGTGATTTTGATACCTCTAACGTTCTCCATCACCCAGGGAATTTTATGGGGATTTATCAGCTACGTAGTCCTTTATGTGGTGGCCGGACGGGGGCGCGAGGTAAAACCCACGCTCTATGGCATTGCTCTTCTTTCGGTGTTTTTGATTTGGCTAGAACATGGCTAGCGCTGATAGTTGGCGCCAGTATTTATGGCACCGACGTAGGTGGGGTTCGTATTTGAGGTAGTTCCAAAGAAGACGAGAAAATTCAATCCCGTCCAAATTCCAGAGGCTCCATGGCGAGCCGTGGCGCCGTTGGTTGCCGAAATAGCAGTCCAAACGTCATAAATAGGATCGTACGTTGCCCCCGAGACAGGATGGGTGCCGCCACTCTCTTCACCGCCCCAGACAAATAATTTGGATCCTGACCAGGCTATTGCCGCCTGATCCCTGCAGGTTGGCATGCTAGTTGTTGACGTGGCAAACCACTGGCCACCCAAGACGCCGCCGCCAGCGTAAAATCGGGCTCCGCGGTTGGTGTTGGTGATCCCCGTACCACCGCAGAAGGTGTAGGTCTGTTTTCCACTATCCTCGCCGAAAAAAACTGCATACTTTCCGGTCCAGGTTGCCTGTGTGGTTCTTGCCGTTGGAGCGCCCGTTGTGTTGGTGGCAACCCATGCGGAACCGTTATCCGCTGACAAAGCAGCCCCGGTATTCAGATCGGCAGAGCCGTTGTTGCCACCCCAAACGCCCACATAATGGCCATCAAACCACATACCAAAATTGGTGCGGGCCGAAGGGGTGTTGGTGGTGTTTAGAGAAGTCCAGCTATTGTTGTCAGGACGATAGTACTTTCCATCTCCAATGGCTGTGCCTGAAAAAGTGGCCCCACCGTAGACGAACATCTTCCCATTCCACGTAGCAGAGCTAGGCCCCGAATTGCCCCAGACCGCCCGATGGTTTTCTCGCACGGAGGGCACGTTGGTCACAGACTCTGTGGCAGTCCAAGCGTCGGTTGCGGGATTGTATCGGCCACCATCCTGTAAAGCGACCGTGTCGTTCGATCCGCCCCAGACGATCATCTCTGAACCTGTCCAAACCGCGGTATGATTTTTTCTAGCCGCGGGAATGCCGGTAGCCTGCATGACGGTCCATGAATTTGCCACGGGATCATATCGCCTGCCGACATTGACGCCGGTAACGACAGTGCCCGCGGTGCCCATCCCGCCAAAGACCAGCATGTATTTTCCGCCCCAGACAGCACTTTGTCCAAGCCGTGCCGGAGTGTCGGCAGCCGCCGCTGACGTGCCCGTGGCCCAAACATCCCGGCTGGGATGAAGTAGCGTAGTGCCCGGACTATACGAAGCGCCACCGTTGGCGCTGGCACCGTAAAAAGTGGTACCACTCTGACCACCCCATTCGATGGCGCGTTCTCCTGACCAAACTATCGATTGGTTATATCTGGCTGCAGGAGCGCCGGTGGTAGTTGCCGTAGTCCACGTTCCGCTGGTGCCGTTGAAGGAATCAAATCGAAAGGAATCCGCTAGAGCATTTGTTCCATTGTACCCCTGCATAATGAGAAGTTTTGATCCCGTCCAAACGTAGCCCGGAGCGCGCAGGGTGGGGGCGCCAGTGGTATTCAATGCTGTCCAAGAATTGCCAAGGAAATTATACCAAGCCCCATCCGCCTTATAGACAGATCCATCAAAACCACCCCAAATGATCATATTGCGATTATCGGTGACGCCCGCGTGGAGGTAGCGGTTGCTTGGGGGAGAGCCCGTAGTGCCGGCAATGGTGGTTGGGGTATTGGTATCGATATTATATTTCTCTAAGGAGCCAATAGCTCCTGAGCCGCTGGTACCTCCCCAAGAATAAATAATTCGCCCGAGACTGGGAAGCACCGAGGTATGGCGACTTCGTGCGGTTAGGAGCGTCGCACTTGTCGCCCCCCATGAGTTAGCCGCGGAGTCGTATTGTCCACCATCGGTCAAAAAAGTACTTGCGGCACTTTGGCCTCCCATGACCACCGTGAGCGCTTTTCCATTGGTGTCGGTCCCCGTAAATAGCCCGGTATGATAGGCGCGGGCTGAGGGCATATTGGTTGTGTTCAACGCGGTCCAAGTTCCCGCAGTGTCAGTGCTTGTAAAAGTAAATTTCCTCGCGTCCGCGTAGTAAGCAGGAGTGGTCCCGGCATTCCAACCGCCAAATACAATCATCTGGCTACCGTCCCACGCCGCCGAATGGCCGGTCTTGGCATTCGGCGCAGTGGTTGTCGACATTGTTACCCAAGAATCGCTGACCGGATCGTAAATTCCGCCGGTATTGGTAGGAGTATTCGCCGCCGTAAGTCCGCCCCAAACCAACATTTTAGTTCCCGTCCAAACTGCCGACTGCTCGGCTCGTGAAGTTGGCGCTCCGACAGTGCTTGTAGCAATAAAGGAATCTGCATTTTGCGATTTGAGACTTTCAGCGCCGGCAAAACTCGACGAAGTGCTATGAAACCCAGCGGAGTTGGCGGTCCGTCCTAAGGCATAAAAGTCTCCAGTGGCAACATTGGTATCGGAGGCCTGAAAGACGGCTACTTTATTTACCACGTCATCGCCTGGCCCTTCGGGGGACCAAGAAAAAGACTCCAGATATTTTCCTTGGCTTCCCAGGATGCCTACCAAGAAATCATAATTGGTCCCATTGTAACTTGCCCCGCCCACATAATGCTTGTCGGCGGTGATGCCGTCTTTTACCGCGACGTCTTGCAGAACGCAGTCGCGAGTTTGTCCCAGTGTATGAGGGACTGGATTAAAGAGTGACATCCCCACGCCATCCAGTGTGGCTGTAGTGGGGTTGGCAAGAAAGTTTTTTCCGTAACCGGTAGCGAGGGCTCCCGAAGTAGCTGCGTAATTGATCATGCAATTGTATTCGCCGACGGTAGGCGTGGTTCCCACAAAGGTGTGCGATCGTGTGGAGCCCGTATAAACTACCGTAGTGGCAGAGCTCCAATACATGCCTCCCCCGGAGAAGACCTGGTCGTTTCCAGCATCCGTAGTAAGGGTGGTGTTCCAGGGGTAGGTGGCTGCTGCAACTTTGGTACAGTCCTGCGAAAAGGAGCTTAAAACATAGGCATCATTCCATACCTGTCGGTTGCCGTTGGTGGCATTAAATGCCCAATCGGTAACAGGTATAAACGCCGTCGTACCGTCGGTCACGATACCAACGGCCGTGGCGTTGGTAGGGTTGGTAAGTCCGCACGAGGAGAGGGTAAAGACAGTACTAGAGGACGCTCCCGAAGCGATGGAAAACTTTTGAATATAAGGTAAGAAACTCGTGGCGTAATTTCCCCTAGCCCCTGCCACGGTTACCGTGGTTCCCGTCACCGCCAGTCCCCGAACAAACGCGTGGGTCGCCCCACCCGACCAACCGGTGTCGGCAATTCCGTCCGTACCAAATCCAGTTCTCAGCGCTCCAAATTTATCGAAACTCACTAGGTAGACGTTATAGTAAGTGTCAGTTTTCATCGCGCGGCAGGCGGCTATATAATAGTGGTTGGTGGTGTCGGTTTCCACCACGGCGGTGCAAAGATTATCGTAGCCACGCCCAGTGGTATTAGCATACGGAAAATCAAAGATGCGAACTCCCATAGGAAGATGTTTCAACGGCCGGGTGTTCGTAGGCGAATTATATGAGCCCAAAAAGCCGCCACCTAATCCTGCACCAAAACCTAAATCCTGCCCCCCATCCGCGGCACGGTAGGCCCCAATGAGCCCTAGAAATTGGAGCCCGTCGTAAGTGCGACCTAGCATGATATAGCGATCGTAGGTGGAGGAGTCTGGACTCCAAATCATCGAACGAAGTTGATAGTTTCCAGGTCCCGTGGGATCGGGAACGCCAAAGCCCTCCCCAAAGGCAGACGGGTGGCAGAGAACGGCAACTACAAAGAGTAAACTGGAGACTAACCCTTTCATTAGATTTTCTCAGCCCCCCGGATCCAGTAATGGTGGTGAATAGAGTTGGGCATCCGAATAGGAGTACCGACGTGGAGCGGACGGAGGTTCATCGAAAGCCGTTTCCGCAGGAATTCTTCCGATAACAGCGCCGGCATCAGGATGAGTGCCTTCGATGGGATCATTAGTTTGAGTCGGTCCATAAACACCACCCAATTCGGGATCGCTACCAGGGACATCAAAGCCAAGGTACCCCGCCGGCTGCTGTAGGCCGCAACCGTTGATCAAAAAGAAAGCACCCAATAAAAAAATACGGAGGAATAGAAATGACAGGCGTGTTTGTATTTTGAACGTACGTACCACTTTTTGCCCTTATCCCATTCACCGCAACTCCCCCCACGGGGAAACCCATCAGCTTATCGGATTTAAAGGAGTTACAGCTTAGTACTAGTGTATCCTGATGGTTTGGCGCGTCACACCAGAAACTAATAACCATTCGTATTTACTAAGCAAAAAACCCACAGGCATTGGTTTTGCCGTTAAAAAAAAGCTGGTATTTGCCCTGTAAAATTAGCTCATTGAAAACCAACAGCTTTCCGAAAAGAAATACGGAAGGCTGAGTTAACGATGCGATTTATCCGAAATTTATTTAAACTTTATTCCCGTGAAGAGGTTTTGGAACGAATGTTTCCAAGCCTTTTATTTGCCCTGGTTCCGTCAGCCGTTGTTTTCACCTTTCCTGGCGCCACCCAACTCCTCAATCGATTCCCTGGAGTCGTTGTTCTCCTGCTCTGCTCCACAGCTTGCACCGGACTTGCCTTTTGGCTCGAACGAAAAAACCGAAGCAAGATGGTGAACCAACAATCAAAGCTTACCGTTCTTGAAGACCGCACCCAGGAACAAAGTTTATTGCTTGATCTTTATCCCGATGCGATTTTTACAATGTCTTCTGAAGGAACGGTAAACCTTTTCAATAAAACCGCTGCCCGATGGTTTCATTGGAACACTCGCGATGAGCAAATTAAAAATGCGTGGAGCACGTTGACGCGAAATACCGACTTGGAGCCCGCAGAAATACTCAGCGAGATTGAAAAGCGTGAGGATTGGGAAATTGAAATTGAGATTGCCCTTGGCGCTCATCCTGGAAAAGCCGAAGAGACCAAAAAACTATCGTGCCGCTTTCATTGGGTGAGAGAAACCGAGGAAAAAGCCCCTATTATTCTTGTTATCGCCCAAGACGTAACCCAAAAGCGAGCTTCTGAATCGCAACGGCTACGATCAGAACGACTGCAGAGCATTGGAACGCTCGCCAGTGGAATTGCTCATGACGTAAATAACGCGTTACTCCCTATTGTATTTTCTGCTGAGCTACTTCGACGCAATCCCAACGATCCAAAAAAGCTCCAATTTATCGATCATATTGTGCAAAATACCGAGCGGGTTAAGAGTATCGTAAAACAGATTCTCCTCTTTGTTGGAGGAAATGACGTTGGCAAACAGACTTTTGACTTGGCCAAGCTGCTTCAAAATACCGAACAGATTCTCCAGCACACGCTACCAAAAACCATTCAGGTAAAGATGGTGTTCCCCAATGGACTCTGGGCCCTTGGCGGGGACGAAACCCAGATCTCTCAAGTTCTAATGAATCTATGCATTAACGCCAGAGACGCCATGGGAGATAAGGGCA
>JAYVQZ010000032.1:0-3075 GCA_043776735.1 Deltaproteobacteria bacterium
ATCAAATCTGATCTCGAAACGGAAGTCTCCAAACGAAACATCGAAATCCAGGCCCTGCGCGCAGAAAACAGAAGCCTCAAAAAGAAACTCGGAAACGACTAAGCAGGTATTGCTTCAGTTTCTTCTTTGTGCGCTTCTGGTGCTTCGAAGTGACGCGTTTCTTTTCCGTTTGAGCGAGTATTTGCTGAATAACTGGTAACGTATCTCAGGCCAGACGCAGCCTATTTATGCACAAGCTGCTGTAAATTCCTATGTCCGTCTAACAGCAGTTTTTATGGATTTTGATCTCGCCTACATTCCGCCCGGTTTTATCGGGAAGAAAGAGAATCTCCCAGGCTTCTTTACTTCCTGTGGTGGAACTTTCGATGAGGTAGGCGGGAATGCTGTCGGTCTCAAAGTACCCGTCCCACTCGCCCAGCTCCTCTCTGACGAAAGAAATAGGTTTGCCTAGGTACCTTTTGGATTTAATGAGGGCGGCCGCCATGGAAGACCGAGTTTTCTGGTCCGCCTTTTTAAATTTCACAGGATCAAAATGGGCAGTCCCATATTTTTTCTCTGCCTTTTCCAATGTAATAAATTCTTCTCGCGATAGAAACCCCTTGCCGGCGAGCGCTATTCCGCTGACGACCGCGATGAAACTAAAAGCCATTAAGATTTTTTTCATATTATCTCCATTCGGGGATGATTCCTTTGGGATGAAGCACTTTCAATTTCCCTTCGCGAAGGGCTTTGAGCGCTTCCTTCTCCAATTTCTCCTGGGAAAAAGCGCTATCTTTTTTGAGTCGCTTTGCCTCCGCTACTCCCTGGCCATTGTTATAGAAATCCATTTCCTTTTCTGAAGGGGGTTGTTTTGGGTCCTGCTCGTGGGCATTCAAAAAAAAATGGGCACGATCCTCACCAATTTTGTCGGTAGTGAGTCCGGACCAGACGAAGTGGCGAAACGCATCTCCTTCGTCATTGTGCGATTTCACCCTAAAGATCCGCTTCGTCGAGCTTTCGGCCTCTCGCTTAGAGAAAAAAACAAAGAGCGCGTCTTTCGGGTACTTGGTAATCAGTTTTTTCTCTTCTTCTAAAAGAGAATAGCGGTAAGTCAGTTCATCGACGATATAACGTTCCAGATAAAGCTTACACAGTTCCTTGCACTCGTGAGGGCACATAAACGTGTCCATACCCACCGAACTGGTCGCGCATGTAATCTCGCAATCCTTTGTGCCTGGATCGGCTTTTGTGGACTCAAAGAACCAATTCTCACATTCAGGAGTGGTCGCTCGCGCCATGGGGAGGGCGACAGCAAAGGCAATAGCTATGGCGTAAATCGGGCACACCGGGCGGGCTTAACACGAAAGGGATGGTAACTCAAAAATGGTTAGCAACGCTTAAGCGGCTCACCGGCCCGCCGATCTTTTGATCCAAAAATGCTGTATAGCGCTTCTTCTTAGCTTCTGTTGTGCGTTTGATTTTCTTTCTAGTAGCATTACCTGCTGAATGAGTGTCGGAAGGAAGACGCCCTAACATCACACGACCAAACTTTTCGGCTGACGCAATAGCAAGAAAACTTGGTGCCTGAGGACATAAAGAGTTCTCCCCAGAAAAATTCAAAGAGAGCTCTCAGGAGCAAAGATCTTGAATCTCTTTATTCGATGACCCCAGCCGCTTACCATCCAACTCCGGATCCGCCTCAGCCCCAAAGGGCCCCAAGATCAAATTCCATAGCCTGGAAAGGCTCTGCGATTACCTTATCTGCCTCGACATGAGTTGAAAGAAGTATCCATTTCCCGCTCTCGAGACGAAGCACCTCCAGTGTCTTGTCACGTGGATTGATTAACCAAAGATACTTAACACCAAGGGAAGCGTACTGCGGAACCTTCTTTGTTCGATCTAGCCTCATGTTCGAAGGAGAAAGAATTTCACAGACCCAATCAGGGACGATTTCGAAGAAGGGAGCATCTGGGTACTCTGGCATTCTTTCTCTGCGCCATCCAGCGAGGTCTGGGACGTAAATTTCTTCTTCAGTTTTTTTCCCAATATGGATTTCAGGCTCTGAGATAATCCACCACCCCCCTGGTCCTTCTCCACCGCCACCAAACGTGGTTCCAAGTTTCCCTGTTAGACGAGTCGCCGCCAACGCATGTTTATTCGCGGGTCTGGGGCTTACGAATAACTCTCCGCCAATGATTTCACCCACCATGTTTTCGGGCAGCTTTAAAATATCGTCGTAAGTTGCCCTCTGACGCTGTTTTACTGGGGTACTCATGAGATGACTCCTTCTTGCGATCGCTCTTTGAGCTCCGGCCAAACGTTTTCCCGAAAATACTGCTTCAATTGCAAGTTATGCCCCGGGCTACCTGGCTTTGCAAAGTCCGTCGGTGGAACAAACCGGGCTCTTTCCTCACTGGATAAGCTGGCAACCCAAGAATCAAACTCTATAGTCTCAAGCTGAGTCTCAAGATCCACTCTTACTTGTTGCTCTCGCTTTTTAGCTTCGAGGTATAGCCTCAGCTGTCGGACGACCGGTGCTTCGTAGTTAGCCGGGGGAGCGTACGGGCCTTTACGAAGAATTCCCATGAAGTAATTGAGCGCGTAACCGTTGATCTCCCTCCCCTTTTTATTCACCTCGAGATCGAATGCAAAGGCGTAAATCGATTCCTGCATCTGTTCGGCGGTCAGCTTTCCGACTCGAACCAACTGCACGAGTTGTGGTCGTCCAAATCGAATTCCTCCAAGTGGGCTGGGATCAATTTCTTTCCATTCCGGCGGCAAATCGCTGGGGAGATCAGGGATCGCAGTATTAGTTAGTTTCTCTAGAGATAGATCTAAAGAACTACTACTACTAGAAGGCTCTGCTGGCGATATAGCGGGTGATATAGCGGGTGATATGCTGGCGATTTGCTGGTTGGTTGCTGGCGATTTGCTGGCGATATCCCATATTGCGGCTTCGCGGTACGTCGTGTCACTTAGTCGGAATTTTCGCCACGAACCGCGTCCCGGCTTGAAGTTAGTGACTTCTATTAACCGCTTGTCGAGAAGGCGTTCAACTAGGTTGTTAAGCCTTTTAGTGCTGACTTTCAGATGTTC
>JAYVQZ010000033.1:0-12044 GCA_043776735.1 Deltaproteobacteria bacterium
CAAGCGAAAATGTCTCCCCCCAATAAACTAAGCCTTTGAAATTCATTGTGAGTTTGGGGGCGTCATGGACGAGGGGATCTACATGAGTAAACAAGGGCAGCTGGTTTACCGTACCGTGTCAGACTTTTTGAATGGGAAGCTAAGTCGCAAGGAAGTCGCTGAAGCGTTGGAAGTAAGAGAACGCACGGTCACGCGAATAGCCAGAAGGATCGAAGCGAAGGGACTGTTGGCGGCCGTTCATGGGAACAGGTCCCGGGCACCGTGGAATAAAAAGCATGAAGATCTTAAGTCGACGGTGATGAGATTGGTGAGGCAACGGTACTTTGATTTCAACGTTACCCACTGTTTGGAAAAGCTCAAAGAGGAACAAGGGTTTGACTTGAGTTACGAAACGCTTCGGCAGTGGTGTCATGAAGCGAAACTGGTTAAGCGGGCCAAGCGCCGCAAAGCCATTGCCCGCTATCGCCGGAGCAAAAGCCGGCGTTGCCGGCTTTTGCCCTACTGCATTTTAACAATAAATCAGATCCCGCATTTCAATCTGAATTTTTCCCAGTTGTCGATTTTTTTGGCGTCCGAATGAATGACATCGGTGATGCGTCCGCCGCCGCCCACTGCCGTCAGGTAGTGCCGGTTAAAGGTCTTGATGGCGTAATAGCCATTGCCCAGCGAATAGAGTTGGAATTGTTCCCAATCTCGTAATTTGGTCGCGTCAGTATGAACCACGTCCTGGGTCATCCCCCCACCGTTTACTGCAGTAAGGTAATTCCCGCTCTTCGTTTTGATTCCATAGGTAATTACGGGAGTCCCCGCATCGGAATCCACGAGAGTGAACCTTTCCCAGGCGCGGCCGTGAGTGGCATCGGAATGCATGACATCGTCAATTCTTCCGCCTCCCCCTACAGCGGTTAGGTAGTGGCCGTTATAGGTCTGGATAAAACACGTAATAGGCCCGTTCTTGGCGTGAGCCACAGAAACGAGCCCAAGCGAAAAAGTAAGTAAACTGAGCAGTCCGAGCGTCTTCATAGATTCCCCTTTTTTGTGAGTAGCAAATTCGCTCCTCACTTACTTACGCGCAAACGGCAGACGAAAAGCTCATTCCATTTTATGAACTTTAGGCGGTTCTTTGATGCGTGTTGTTAACGTAGGGCGCGGGTGAAGAATAGAAGGCTTAGACCGTCGTATCAATGAAGCCGGATAAGTTGAGAGATAAGCGGTAGTGTCGATGACAGGATCGTGACGTCGGTGGCTCCAGGGAGCATTTCTCCAAGGACATGGGACCCGTCAGACAGTCGCTGGGCGGTAAAGGAGATCCCGAGTGCGTCAGAAAATTCCATACCACCAAAAATATAAGTCCCCGTGGCAATTAGAGTAGTGAACGCCTCTGTGGCGATTGTAAATTTCACAATGGAGCCATTGCCGTTTGCATCTTCAGTCCACAGAAGGAGAAAAGTGTCGTTTCCACGGATTCGCCGAATTCGATAGGCTCCGGGCACGGTGATTTTGCGTGGAATGTGTGAAGGGTTCACGATTTCAAATATTCCGCCGCTCCCCTGATTCCAATCCCAAGACGCCGCATAAACGCGAGTTGAAGTGGCAAACGTGGATTCGCAGTCGCGCGGCAGGCCTAAGGATCGGTTTGCGTCGGTGTAAAGGATTGAGAGTGTAAAGCCAGTGCCTGATTTCACTGCTTGGCGAACATACCCGTCTTGGGAGCCGCCTGAATCGGTGTAGTAGAAGTTATCACTGAGGTTCCCCGAGCCGTTAGGTCCGCGGGAATAACACCCCGTGTATTCGCCAGCACCAGAGGGAGTAATTCCACCGGCGATGGTTACGATGCGCAGGATTCGTCCCCCATTGGGAGCCGCTTGAAAGATGACGTCACCCGCCGTGTTCATGGCGAACTTTTCAGGATAACCAGGCTCGGTCCACAACTCCGTCAGAGTGGGCGCGGCGCTGCCGAAGTCCAATCGGTAGAGGCGTGAGGTCCCGCTATTTGCCGCCGGGTCAAAGGCTCGGAAGGCAAGACGGTTCCCAGAGCCATCTTCTTGAACGGGACGTTCATAGCTCCATCCGTCGTGAAAACTGAGTTTCCCTGGAGGGCAAAAGAGAGCGCCGTCTTCTTTTCGAATAATAACAATGGTGCAGCTAAGGGCGTCTTGAGTGACGGCGAAATTAGGAACAAGAAACACAAACTTACTTGTTTGGTAGACCGAGGAAAACGTTTGAGCCCCAGCACCGGACACAGCGACTGTTCCCTGGGTACCGTCCGTCATCAGGTAATATAACTTTCCATCCCCAGCGGTACTAGTTGCTGCGCGAATGCCGGCTGCACTACTCGAGGGGCTATGGGCAAACCCTGCGACGTTCGTCATCTTGAGTCCCAGTTGCTTGAGCAAGGACCCCTCCGGTGACATATTTTTCTCACAGGCACACAATTGAATGGCAAGAAGGCAGAGTATTAGCCTACGCACGAAAAACTCCTAACTGGGAGGGATACAAAGCACTATGACAAAAAATTGTGAAGAAAAGATGCAGGCGGCATCTCGCAATGCCGATGTCTTATAAGTCACCGATATTCCTTCATAATCGATCAATATGATAGAGGAACATTTGGGGTGCGCATGAAGTCCGGCGGTCGATCTTTTAGTCCAAAAAAATTCCCAAGTGACCCGTGTCAGATCGGCACGATTTGAATGCGTGCCGGTAATCCCATTTTTTCTTATGGGCAAGGGACCATTTCCCCGCTTGTCCGACTAATCCTAATTTTTCTTTCTCTTTCGGCATATGCCAATAATGAGAAGCAGCGTCCAAACGAATTCCAGTCGTTTTCTCCAACGGAGACTCCCGCATGTGCCGTCCCTATGCGTCTCTTAGCGAACTATGCGAACACGGCAGATCTTTTCCCGATCGCCTTCGAGCAGGACATTCAACGGGTCTACCATGAACAAGCCAACCGAATACTAGCGGACGAACATAGCCTCCAGGTTTATTTAAAATTCAGAATGGCAAAGCTTCCGCCCGAGCTTGCTGAGGAGGCCAAGGACATATTGGCGAATCATACCGTGGTCGAGACCCTCGGTCCCACGTTCAAGCAGCCTCTTAAAACCGTCGTTGCATTCAACCGTAAGAAATATCGAGATAGCGTCCCGCCGGTAGCCATCGCTATTGCTCTTCCTCCGCGGTACGCGGAGACCGCTCTTTGCAATGCGGTAAAGGTACATGAGTTGGAGGAACTTCTAGTCAAAGAGGCGTGGCTCGACATCGAACCAACCACATGGTCCCAAGCATTGGATCAGGCCGGGCTTCGGTATTTCACAGAAAAACGGGCGATGACATCCGAGTGGCATTACCTCCACGCGCTTCCGGTGTACCGAAGAGAGGAGATTATTGAAATTCTAAACGGCGATTCCGAAACCTCACCGGCTATGAAACAGGAATTTCTTCGCCAGTTTAAGAATGCCTCCCTTGATTTAAAGACGTATTTAAAGTTGGAGCGTGAGTCAGGTCGATATTCGATTTCCTATATATTCAGAGAATCACTCAAGAGCGTTTCCCGTTCAGGAGACGTACTTTCCCGCGCAGAGAACTGGTTAGCCCAAAACTCTTTGCTCGACGAACAAGAGAAGATTGCCGTAAGGGAATTTATAAAAAGTACCCGCAGATAAGAACTCAATCTCACTCAAACCATTAATTTATTCTGGATTGCGACGGAACGGCCCCCAGAAATGCTTTGGATCATAGACTTCCTTGCGCGCGGCCGGGGCAAGCTTGTCGAGCAGTTCCAGTGTCGCCGCCGTAAATTTTAAGAGATGGTCGTCAAAGTGGGTTTCGGGCCAATACTCGACTTGGAAAGGGGTTCGCTCGTCCGTTCTTAGTGCTCGAAACTCATCAGGATTAGATGGCTCCATGCGATTTAATTTCATTTGAAGAAGATGATTCTCAAGTCCGCGTTTGGCAATGTCCTGGTAGCCCATTTCCCAAAGCGCATTGATGGCATGAGCATGAGTAATCCCATGCAGCTTTTCAGCAGTAAAAAAGTAAAAGACGTTTCCTTGGTTGCCATCTTTGAATAGACACTGGCTTTCACGAAACGCCGTAAGGATCATTTCCTGAGTGGTTTGATAGGGTACTAACCCGTCATTTGGTTCAATTTTAGTTTGGTAAAAATCGGCAACTCCAAAGTAACGATTCGGTCGGTCTCGGTGAGTCCATTGGAGAAGAGCCACGATTCCCTCAACGATGGCGGGGCGCAGCAGTTCAGGGCGCGCTTTTAAGGCTCTTAACGCCAGCGTTCCGTAGATCAACCCGTGCCCCGATAATTCAAGACGGGTGACGCAAGTGGCGATCGCTTCCTGGAGCGTTCTAAGTAGTTCTGGCTTGGCGGCCTCTTCCGGCAGGGGGAGAAAAAGTTCAGGGGCTTGCGCCATCAAGAGTTCTACCTGATGTTGAATTTTTGTTTTTACCTCATCAGTAAGGTCGGATCGGTGAAAAAGCGCCTCGGCGCTTAGTACTCCCGCTCCAAAATGACCATGAAACCATCCCTTTTTGCCCGCCTGGGCCAAGGCACCCAGTCCCAATTGATTCCAGTCTTGTGTCTTCACAGAACACCTCCTAATTCCCAAGGTATCCCTGGTGGACAGTTTACGGGACTTATTGCTAATATATTGTCCAATGGCTAATCCATCGCCCAATCTCTCTGCCTATCTTGCAGAAAATATCTTGGTTTTGCGAAAGAAGCGGAACCTATCGCAACATGGCTTGGCTCGACTCGCCGAGATCCCACGTTCAACGCTGACGTATTTAGAATCAGGCCAAGGCAATCCTTCTCTAAGCAATCTGGTAAAGGTGGCTACGGCACTCAACGTGTCGTTGGAAGAATTACTCGTGGTTCCGCGCCCCAAAGTTCGTTTGACTCCTTTCGCCTCGCTTCCTCAGACGAAGCGTGGACGCGCGGGTGCGGTGATCTATGAGCTACTTCCCGATCCGATACCGGGCATGCAGATGGAACGAATGGAATTAGCACCACAGGCCTTTTTTGGAGGAATTCCTCACTTGGCGGGCACCAAAGAGTACTTCACCTGCATTCAGGGAGAAATTTCAATCACGGTAAGCGGGGAGGTCTTCCGCTTGCGGCAGGGAGATGTCTTGTCTTTCCCTGGTGATAGCCCTCACTCCTACCGTAATACGGTTTCTCAAAAGGCGTTGGGATTTAGTGTAGTCGTGCTAGCCCCGCAACACACGCTCTAGTCGAAGGGTTCACCCTTTTTTGCCATCAACGTTTGATTCTAAGTTTTTAAGCCACGAGCTTATTTGTTCTTCGTTCATTAATTCTTGCCCATTCCAACGGATACGGTCTTCGTAGAACTTAAAAATCCCGTTCAATGCGTTCAATCGATGAATTGAATTTGTAATATGTTCAATTATTTGCTGCCTTGGCATTTTATCGTTCTTAAGTAGCTCAGCGGCGATCCCCAGGGACTGCAGCGGAGTATTGGCTAGATCACGAATGCTAAGAAAAATTTGGGATATACCCCCTAAAAGTTCGGTACGGGCCTTCTGCATGGCGAGCCCGCGCGAAACCAGTTGGTAGTAGTACCGAAAGGCAAGCAAAACCCCAGCTACCATTCCAAAAATGATCGTAATCCAGGGTTCGGCGCTGAGCGCAAAAAGGGCGTGCGAATTGGCGTCGGAGAAAAACCACATCGCAATCACTTGGAAAGTGAATCCCAACATCAGCGCCACATTGATCCAATAAGGACCGGGCACCAGAACCGAAAGGGCTAGAAAAATAAGCGTTTGCCCCCCAAAAACGCTACCGGTGCAAAGTAGTCGGACGCATTCTGTGTGATGCAAATAGGCCAGGGGAAAAAGGGGGAGAATGACGGCGAGGTAGCTCGCTATGGTCAAGGCTTGCGAGCTTCTCCGTCTAAAAACCAATAGCACTAGAAGCACGGTAAGTGACGCAAAACCATGAGTCAGCCGAAGATTTTCCACGATGGGAACCATTTTCAGCTGCTGACTCGCATATGCGGAAAAGACTTCGGCCGCCAGGGAAAGAAAGGCCAGAACGAAAGAGGAAAGCCACTCCATTTTGCTTTCATCGATACGGAGCTTAATCAAACGCTGTGCCACTTAAAGCTCCTCAACCAAATTCAAAAGATCGGCGACGTCCGTTGGCTTCTCGATCACGCGAATTCCGTGAATAGCCGTCGCCTCTTTCACGAGGTGATGAGTTTTGGCGTGTCCGGTGAAAAAAATAATCTTTCCCGGGAAGTTTTGCTGCTTTAGCCAGCGGTAGGCGTCCAAACCGGAGGGGCGGCTAAAGCCAAGGTTGATGTCTAAAATAGCAAGTTCGCACACTAGGGCTTCACCCTTTTTAGATTCCAATTCCTCTAGAGAATGGGTCACAACACAGTTTAAACCATGTTCCGTAAATAGAAGGGACATCAAATAGGTTAGGGACTCATCATCATCTAATATGAGCACTCGTTTCATAATTTGCCTGATCGCTAGTCGTCTGGAAATTGAATGGCAAGAAATTTGTCCTATCGCGTTATTGTAGATCAAATGATTTGAAATTCAACTACTTAAAGGCTGGTATGGAGACTCCGGAGTTAGGGGTGTCGGCTCATCTTCGGGATCTCTTTTAGAATCGACAATTCCCATGGACACCACCCGAAGAAGCTTTCTGCAAGCCGTAGCAAATTCGTTCTTATTTTTATTTCTGTCGGTTAAGGCCGAAGTCATCTCGCAGTCTGACTGGCAGGAGGGGATGGCAAGTTTGTTCCGGCGGATCGAGCTTGACGAGTTTCTTAAGCTGATCGATTTCGAAAGGCTATCAAGCCATTTAAAATTGCCGAGCTCTGGCGAATATTTCAGGGGTCACTTTTTCTAAAATCGAAGATCCACGGCCGAAAAAGAGTTCGCAAAGGTATGGCGTCACTTTGCGGATTAGTCGCCCTTCAAAATGACGCCATCGTTTAACTTGTGATCCTAGTTCTGAGGGTCAAAACGAAAGCCGTTACCCGCGGTAACGAACTTATATTTTTCCCCTGATTGTCCGATCATTGAGCCCGGTACTAGGGTGCCGCTAGAAAGGGGGCGGTTTGCCAAAACCGTTCGTCCACCCGCTTCATAGGCTACGGTGACAAACCTTCGGTTCGCCTCAATCACCATATAGAGCTGATTAGCTTCCAGAGAAGCAGTCCGGCGTACGGTGTTAGGATCGGCGATGCTGGCGTAAACCTGGGCATCGTCTGAGATTCCTGCGCCCCACTTGGAACGGACAGTTTCAAATTCTGGTCCGAAGCCGTCGACCCAACCTCCTTGGCTGGAGTAGATGATTCCGTACTCCTTGCTTACAAAAACGGACTTTTGATTGTTTCCTGACCAATGGCCAGAATATCCATGGAAGGTGGCCCCACCTTTCACATACTCACCAAATTCGGGATTACGGCGTCCCGCTCGTACTTCCCGGTCTTCACGGGATTTTTGCTCGCGCATCTCCTCACGGGTTCGTACGGCCTCTTCAGTAGAAATCTGCTTCTGCGCCCCATTGGTCCAGCCCCCACCTGAGGACCAAACTATGTCTCCTTTGCTGTCCTTAAATACCATTTTTTGGTTATTTCCAGAGAAATGACCTCGTTTGCCCCCGTGAACGGCAGCGCCTGAAACGTACTCACCCATTTCGACAAACTCATCGGCGTAACCCTCGGAAACTCCAAACATAACGCCCATTAGACGCATCATTAACCAGCTGTTTTTTGATTTCATCACACACTCCTATAAATGACTGTGTACAAATTAATTTGTACATTGTCCAAATTTAATTGACGCGATGAATCAAAAGAGGCAAATAGGGCTTTCATACGCAACAGGTAGCTACACACAGAAAAAAAACAGGTCGGCCTTTGAGCTTCCCACGCCCCGTTTTCTCTAAGGAGTAGTCTTGAGATCCGCGGTTCCTATACGTCCGGTTTTTGGTCGATTGGCCCCAAGCCTAGTCGTCCGTTTTTGGTTTCCCCTCGTTCTGATGCTGTGGCTCCCAGAAAGTTCTTTTGGCATTTTTAATGGACTAGCCCCCACTGGGGCTCACCCCGACTTTCCCGCCGTAGTGAAATTGGTAAATAGTAACGATAAGCTATGTAGTGGCGTCTTCGTTAGCCCCACAGCGATTCTCACCGCGGCCCACTGTTTGGTCGACGATGTGAGCGGCGGCCTTCTCATCCATGGGACCGCTCATCGTTCACAGCTGGTGGTGGCTCGTGCAGGAATGGTGGCAGAACTGGCCTTATCCAAAGGTCTAATTGATGAACCCCACGTTAAGTATGATCTCGCCGTAGTTTTTTTCCCCGCAGGAGCGGCCCCGGCGATTATGGACGCCTCGACCCAGGAGCCGCTACTTAGCCAGCCAATGACAATGGCAGGTTGGGGGCTTACGGATCCGGTAAAACAGACTGCCGATGACAAAACGTTGGCCCGGCATGTTGGCTATACCCAAATTACAGGACGTTCCGATCGAAAACGGTATCTGAGAGTTTCCGGCTCATTAAATTCAACTACGACGGATGGAACCAATGCCGTTCCCCTGCCTGGAGACTCTGGCAGCCCGCTCATCGATACTGCAGAGAAGAAAATAGTGGGAATCTGCTCAGCCACTAGAGACGACAAAGCGAAACAGACTCTCGTGGGTGACTACGTCAGTCTCTTTAGCCAGGAGAGCATTAGTCTTCTGGAAACCGCTTTGCTCATACGCCCTGGTGAAATTCCCGTAGCGTTTATTGATTCGCTTAGGCCGAAGGCGAATGTAACTTCATCAGCGCCAGCGCCAGCGCCAGCCCCGGCCCCGGCTGTAGCCCCCTCTGCGGCACCGGCACCTGGAACTACACCACCGGCTGCCACTCCCAGTCTTGTGGGGTTTAGGCCAAAACCAAGGCTGCAGCCTGACTTTCTTCAACTCGATGCGCGCTTGGCCTCAGAGATTAGTACGGCATCTGGAATAGTTACTGCGCCAGGCCTAGTTCATACTTATCAAGGCAAAGCGGAGTGGCTCCCCGATTTGCGTGGCGCCTTAGTTGGGGAGAGCGCTGTCGACCCGCTGGGCACAGGAGAAGAAAGGGCCCGTGTGGGTTACTCGGTAGACCGCCCGAAGGAGCTTTGGCTCATTACGCAAAACAACTTACGGTATTTGATCTGGCGCCAGGATGGAAAACAAAACCTTCTTGTGACCGATCTAAAGCACTACGTTCCGGTAAAAGACGGCGTCATCTATTTTGATCCCAATTGGATGATCCATTTCCGGTCTATGGATTCCACTCGCAACACCGCTTATCAATTGAGGGCCTTTACCCATATTTTCACTCCGCAGGCCGGCCCGACGCCACTTTACCAATACGACGTCACTCAGGAGAAACTGATTGTCGCCAACTGGAATTTTTTGCCCACTACACCAACCAAAGACGACGTTCCGCAGCCAGAACCTTTCGAACTCTCACTCATCGATTTTGGTGCGGCTAAAGAAATCGACCACGTTTTGCAGATACACCGAAGTTTAACCTGGCCATTTTTTCTACGCCCCAATGGCGTTTACCAGGTGGACACCACCGCTAAAATTTTGAGCTTTCAGGAAATCAATTGGCAAACTGGCGCACTAGAACCCTCAAGCACTGTTCTTGCTCTTGAGGGCACTTATGAGGTCAAGCAACGTAATGGTGAATTCGGACTGACGCGACACAACCCCAATGGTCCCCCCACCCCGTTACTGGTAGATTCCGGAGGCCGGCTTGTCCGACACACGGGGCGACAGGATCGTTTCTCTCCGGTGACTGATCGCACCGATAGGGCGATTGCGGCCGTACCGGTCAATCCCCGAATTACGGATCTCCTAGAACTGCCACGCAAAGCTCCGCTATATTCCAGTGCAAGAACAAACGCGGCATTGGTAAAAGCGCTGGGCGGGTCAAAAAAAACATGGGCCATTCTTGTCTATGAAGAAGGCCAACGCCCCGAAGAGGTCGTCCAGTCCTTTGGTCAAAAGATCGCCAACGGCATTCTTCCCGTCTCCTCAAATCTAAAGGTTCTCGATCGTTTTTGGCGCGTGCCAGGAGATTCGGCGTTCAATTCACGCAATGCTGAAGAAGTAGAAGAGGCCTTCCAAACCCTATTTGAAGCGCTGGAGGGAACCCGAACCATTGGTTACTTTGCCGATTTCCCCTCAAAACGCTCAGAGGCTACAGATACCGTGGGTGGGACTGTAGAGACCTTCTGGCATTATTTTGAAAGCTGCATCACGGAGGGTACTTGCCGAATTCTTACCACGATGCGGGTTGGCGTTTACACCGAACTGGTGCGCAAATTTCCCAATCTAGTCAACCAAGCCTCGGTTTTTGAGTTGCCGCGTCTAGAATCCGACGAGCGAAAAGTGGTTGCCCAAATCTTACGAAGAAGTCTGGAGCAGGATTACGGTAAAGTCTTAAGCACTGCGGCCTTTGAACAAGCACTTCGTTATGGTTCGACATCCAGTAAGGGGAAACAGTCTCCTGAAAGAGAAGAGCAGTTACTGCGAGATATTTTCGATTGGGCGGAAGAAAATGCTCCCCGCGATACTGAAATCGCCAGTACCTCCGTAGAGCGATTTCTTAATCGTGAGCGCACTGGTGGCGTAGCCAGGAAGATCGACATTGAAGGGCTCAGAAAGCATTTACTGGAAAGCATGATTGGTCACAGAGACGTAATCGATCAAATCTGTGATCTTCTTAAACCTCTTGAAAATGGAACCCATTTTGGGCCAAGACCCCTCTATTTCACTCTACTGGGCACTCCCGGGGTAGGGAAATCCCGCATCACAAAATTGATTGCTGATTACCTCACCGGTCCAGATTCCAACCTCCTAATTGATTTTAAGGAATTTAAAGGCTTCGAAGGCGAGGCTTCCAAGTCCGCCTTTCATAAAATTAAGAGCTCCCCTAACCGGCTTCATGTCGTGACTTTAGATGACGTCGATCGAGCCAGCTTTAACGATTTGGACAGCTTGCGTGGGGTTTTTGACAATGGATATTTCGCCAAAGGAACCCCTAACGAAGTCGTTTTTACCAATACGGTCGTTATCTTGACAGCGAACTGGGGCGAAAAACTCATCTTACAGAATTCGAACTTTGACGGTACCGATTTCATGGAGAACTTGCGGCGAGACATCGTTGTGGATGAATCCAAACCGCCCACCGATCCCAATCCGCGCGGAAAAATTAGCAATCGGGTCTGGCGCGTCTTAGCTGGAAAAATGCTTGTGATGAAGCCGTTCACCGAAGAAGAATTGTTGCAATTGGCATTGCGCTTTTCAGAAGAACGTGGGGCTTCTGTAGCTGCGGTGACAGGGGGCAAGAAACTCTCCGTTCATCCTTTATCCCTAGTGAAATACGTCTCCCAACGGCGTTCGGCCACCGCGGGAGCCAGCGACATTCAAAATGCATTGGAGGCAGAGGTTTTTCCTGCCTATGAAACGTCTCTGCAAAAACGTGGGGTAACCCATATCGTGTTGGTCCCCAACCGGAACACGATACAGGCGGTAACCAACCTGGACCCCACGTTTTCTCTTTGGGAGAACAGCCACAAAAACGCCGTCGCTGTTATCAAAGAAAAAGGAACGGAGTGGTTTATGAAAAATAGCGCCAGCTGGTTCTCTGACGATTGGAAAAATCTAGTAAAGCCTAGGACATCAAAATGAAAAAACTATTATTTGGTTTCAGTTTGCTTTCTTTGCTTCACCAAACGCCGATCCTAGCGGCCACCGAGCCCGAAGTTAACGTCATTTTTGTCGTCGATGTCTCGGGCAGCATGACCGCCCTTCTGCCCAATATCGGGCGTTCGATTCGCGAACAGAGTGATGGCACGGCTCTCAAGGACGCCCGGATGGCTCTAGTTAGCTTTGCAGGCTGTGGCAAAGAGCACGTTCATTACCTGGTTCCTCTTGCAAAGAACAATGCCGAAGCGATTAAAGAAGGCACCAAGAAGCTTAATCCCTATGGAGGCACGGACATTATAGCCCC
>JAYVQZ010000034.1:0-12038 GCA_043776735.1 Deltaproteobacteria bacterium
GAGATTCGGTGACTGAGATTGCTGTCGCGTCCCTGGCGGGACTTGTGACAAATCACTTTGCCAAGATCTCTCGGGCCCTTAGGCCCGAGAGTCTCAACCCATTTAACTATTACGGACAGTGGTAGTTCACACTGCATTTAGAAACGCTGGAAAGTCCCGCGCCCTGCTGAATCTCGGTCAAGCGATCGATTCCCGCTGATTTTGCGTAAAAGAGGGCTTTCATCCATTCACAGTTTCCGGTGGACTTAGCACCGCAGACTCCTCTGGCCGCTTCGTTGGCGAGGTTTCCCATTTCTACGCTCGCGATCGGTCCGTAGGTGATGTAAGCGTCGAAATTCCGAATGAAGCGATTAAGAGCTTGGATCTGACCCCGCCACACCTGATAGCAAGCATCACCCGTGCAGGTAATTCGCATTGCATTTTTAATATTGAGAATGTCGCGGCAGATCATATTGCCTGGCGATGACTGACAATCGACCATCGGAGCAGCGAACAACGACGTGGATAACAAAAGAGCCAACGAGAACAAAACAGCCTTAATAGTTTCCCCCTTCAACAAATGTTAACCCCCTTAGTGGCTGGCTTTGAAATCGATGACAACATGCGGCGTGTCACAAGAATTGAGGCTTCGTCCCTATTCTCTAAAAGTGGGGTAAAATTTGTGCATGGAAATGAAAAAGCCCACTAACGGACCGCTGAAACCAGGAACCATCGACGCCCTTCTCGGGGAGCCTGAGCTCTTATCGTTGGTGGAGCTGCAAAAATTTATTGCCGACGAATTGGGAACCCCTGGAGATATGCCAGATTTCAGCCGCTCCTTCCGGCCCCTCACGGATGGATTAGGGCTGGAAAGTCCCGACCCTGCCAAGCGACCAAAAATTTCCAAACAAGAATCCCTTGCTGCAGAAAAAAGAGAATCTCGGCTAGACGACCTCTTTTCGATGGATCCCATCGAAGCCAATGCGAAGAGGGGGAAGGACGCCCTGGTTCAAGCCTTCCAGCAATTGCCAGATAGTCCGCCCTTAATCTCTTTTAAGACTACAAAGATTCCCCCTCTACCAAAAACACAAAGTGAAATTGAGGATGAAATTTCACCTACTGAGGCAGTCGCTGCCAACCGTCTTCTGGGCAGCATGCGCCCCGCAGAACCTCCGGTGGTATCACACAACCCCGAGGTGATCCGCGATCTCAGTCCCCACATGCTGACCCCTCCGCCGGAACTTCCCCAGCCGACTTTTAGCCGCCGCTTTTTAGCTGGTCTTTTGGATCACATTTTTGTTTGGACGCTATTTGCTGGGCTTATCATCATCACCGGAGTTGTGTTGGAGGGCCTGTCTCCCTCAGGCCTTTCCCGCTGGTTTTTCAGTAGCTTCTCCAATCCCAAATTTATTCGGATCATCGCTTTAGAGTTCTCGGTGATCTGGCTGACTTATCTGGTTATGGGAATCGGAGTTCTGGACATGACCTTTGGCATGTGGGTTTGGGGACTTCGTTTGACCTACCCCAATGCAAAAGAGGGGGAATGGCTCACGGTACGAAAATGCCTGCGCCTGGTAATCTCGTTTCTCTTTTACCCCATTCCCGTACTCACGCCCCTCCTATTTCTCCGCAGCAAGGGAAGAAACCTTGTTGATATGCTCTCAGGAACAGCGGTATACCGTTTTGCCAATTGATTGAAGTTATCGAAAAGAAAATCGTCGCCCCTAGCCGGCTCCCCAAAATCGCCGAAAAACTGCGCGCCCAAAAGCGAACCATTGTCTCTTCCAACGGCTGTTTTGACCTCCTGCATTGGGGGCATCTGCGCTACCTCAACGAAGCCCGGGCCCTAGGCGATGTTTTGGTTGTGGGTATCAATTCGGACGCTTCGGTAAAACGGCTCAAAGGGGCTTCCCGTCCTCTTTTCCACCAGGACATTCGCGCCAAACAGTTAGCAAGCCTAACTGCCGTTGACTACGTGGTGATTTTTGAAGAGGACACGCCAAACGAGTTTTTAAAAATCCTTCATCCGCAGATTCATACCAAAGGCGCTGACTACGAGAACAAACTGCTTCCCGAGCGTGAACTGGTGGAGAGTTGGGGGGGCAGGATCGAATTGCTCGCGCTCGAACCAGGCCTTTCCACTACGAACCTGATCGCAAAATTAAAAGCGCTTACCGATTAACAGAGTAAACGACGGGCTGAGATTAAAAAGCCCAAACTCACCGGCGATGGTGACCGGGTACTCAAGTTCCATCCCTAAAAAAATGTGGAGCGTTCCTTTAAGACTCGACACAAAAGCGGTCTTTGCAAGGGTCGGTCTCACGCCTCCTTGGGCGACTAAAACCGAGGCGCCAAGGTACGGCTTAAGGCGGACATAATCCTTGCTTGCGTAGAGCCCAAACTCAAAATTATTTCCCGTATAGTCGCCGCGAAAGGCGCTGACGTAGGTGTAGCCGGTAAAGGCACTGACACTAAGCCAACCAGCCGTCTCTTTGTAAAAACTCCACTTTAGAATTCCGCCAGTGGCACTGTAGCCGGGTTGGTTGGTCACAGGTAGAGAGCTAAAAATAATTTCAACGTTTCCCCAGAGGCCTTTTACAAAATGAAAGCGCGGCAACACGTAGAGCTTTGGTTCTGAGCCATTTCTATCCCCCAGCGTGCTAAAGTCCATTTGAGGGGAGACGGAAACGTCGACGCCAAAACGGATTCCTGGCCAAGGCGGATAGGCCTCAGCTCCTCTAAGCAGCCGGGTGCTGGCTTGGAAACCGATTCGCTCAATAATCTGTTCGATCTCAGCGCGGTCCAGACCAGTGGGAAGGCTTGCGCCCAAGGCTGAGCCAGAGCCTAAAAATGACGCGGACAGAAAAAATAAAATCTGAGAAGGGAGTGTCAGGGACTTCACCTTTTCATTTTAACACTCTACATTGATCGCATGGCCGCCAAATCACCCTCCCCTCAAAATGCCGATCTACTTCAACTAGGCCGGGGCCACCTTCCGGCATGGCTGGAGCGCTTTTTGGAGTATCTAAAAACGGAACGGTCGGCGAGCCCCCATACCGTATCAAGCTATGAGTTAGATTTGCGCGATTGGTTTCGGTACCTCTTTGAAAAACAGGGGGGTAATTTTGAAAATGAGGATCTGTGTGACCTAAAGCTTCTCAGGAAATATTTGGCTAGTCAGACCAAGCGTTATGAAAAGACGACGTTGGCGCGCCGATTGTCCACGATAAAAGGCTTTTTAAAATTCCTGCATCGGGAAGGGCTGATCAAGAAGAACGCCGCACGAATTCTTCGCCTACCTAGGGTGCCTAAAAAATTACCGTTTGTTCTTTCCACTGAAGAGATGCTTCAAGTTTTGAATGAAGCGCCCATGGGAAACTTACGAGAAAAACGGCTAAAGGCGGTTTTAGAATTGCTCTACTCCACCGGGGTTCGAGTCTCCGAATGCGTCGGAATCACCTACGAGCAGATCGACTTTACCAACGGAACGCTTCTAATTCGCGGCAAAGGGAGCAAGGAGCGCGTGGTGCCGATGGGCTCACATTGTCAGAATGCGCTGAGAGATTACGTGGACTCAGTCCCCAGTTTAACGAAACACGGATCCTCTACCCCGCTCTTTCTCAACCGTGAGGGAGCCCGGGTCTCGGTGCGAACCGTGCAACGAGACCTTCAGTCTTACGCTATTGAAGTGCTTGGAGAGAAAGGGGGGGAAGTGACGCCGCACACCTTCCGCCATTCTTGCGCTACCCATCTGTTAAGTGGAGGCGCCGGTCTAAGGGAAATTCAGGAGCTATTAGGGCACCGATCTTTAGTAACCACCCAGAAATACACGCAAGTTGACACAGAGCGTTTAAAAAAGGTTTATGACAAGACTCACCCCCGAGAAAAGAGTGCCAAAACGGGGGAGACCCAAGTCAAACCTTCAAAGAAAGAGGTTGTGCTCAGTGAGTGACGAAAGCCAGTGCCATAGCGGTTCTCGGCTGACATGATGAGCTAGATCGTGTCCGTGACTTCGCCTTTTGCCAGCGATAAAGTGCGGCTTTTGATAGAGCGCAAAGTTTTAAGGTTTTTTATCGTTCAGGGAGTCTTGTCTGGAAGCGTTTCGCCGGTTCGAAGATATCGAAGTCAAATTGATCGCAGCCGTTCCTTCGGCCTATGAACTATCTGTAGCTTCAGCCCGGACCTGTTACTCCGGAAAAGGGCCCATTTACCCCGAGGTCGTTTCGATCGATGAAAAGGCTATTGCGCTAAGAGATCGGATTGCCAGTTCCACTCTTGAAGCCGGTCACATTACTACCCGCCAGCACGCCCACTTTGTTTTTGTAATTTCAGGAGTCTCGCGCCACTGCCTGTGGAATTTCCTCCACAGTCATCCCTTTTATAATTCCGAGCAAGTGAGCCAGCGCTACGTTCGAGTGAAACCAGGCAACGTGGTGATGCCGCCGCTCGAAGGTGAAGCCGCTCGGATCTATTCCGAAGTAGTCTCTCACCAGACGGCCACGTACGAGCGTTTAATTGACGTGCTTCGCGAACCACTTTCTCAAGATTTTTATCAACGTTTTCCCGCAAGGCGAAAGACCGCAGATAAATGGAAAACCAGTATTGATAAGCGCGCCTATGAAGTGGCCCGGTATGCACTGGGGGTAGGAACCACGGCCTACCTCTACCATACGATAAGCGCGCTCACGCTTCTTAGGTACGCTAAGTTAGTAAATCACTTTGAAACTCCAGAAGAGCAAAAAATTCTTGTACAAAAAATGCTCGACTGTGTTCTGGCTATCGATCCGCTCTTTCAGAAAGAGCTTCAAGATCCGTTGCCGCTAGAAGCCTCACCTGAATACCAATTTCGCCAAGCGGGAACCACCAAAGCGGTGACCAAACGTTTTCAGCAGGAGTTCGATCGCGACTTGGGCGAACATGTTTCCAAACTGATTCAATATCCTTCAGACCCTGAAACGGTATTAGCGCACGCCGTTCGCATTCAATTGGGTAAGAGCCGCGATGAGTTGAGCGATGACGTCGCTCTTAGCCTACTTTTAGACCCAAAAGAAAATAAGCATATTGCCGACACGTTAAACGTGCAGACGCTGGATCGGATGAGTCAGGTCCTGCATCATGCGACTTTTACTTTTCAAAAGAAGATAAGCCACACCGCAGACTCTCAAGACCAACGCCATCGAATGGTTTTCACCAGTCGGCCCTCCGTCTATTTTCATTATTCTGGCGACCCCGATTACATCACACCCTATGGAATCGCAGCTTGTCCTGAAGCAGCCGCTCTTTACGACGCTTGCATGGAAAAGAGTTTTTCCGGAGTCAACGCACTTATTGATCGTGGGGTAAGGCCTGAACTGGCCTACTACCTTTTGCCCAATTCTGTTTCGATCCGCATGGTTTCCAGTGGTGATTTGCAGTCATTGCAACATAAGTGGAAACTTAGGACCTGCTACAACGCTCAGGAAGAGATCTTCAGAGCCAGTCTTGATGAGATCAAACAGGTTCGAGAAAAATTCCCCCGTCTAGCCACCCATATGAAGGCACCTTGCTACCTTCGTTTGCGCGCGGGCATGAAACCCTACTGTCCAGAGGGAGATCGCTTCTGCGGACTCCCCGTCTGGAAGTACGACATCAGCGACTATAATCGCAAAAGCCTATAACTCATTTTCTAGCAATTTTAGTTACTTAGGCATAAGTACCCCAGTACGCAAAAAGCCAAATTTTGTCTACTCGAATGTGCTATATCCGTGGCCGCATGCTCTCCCCGCTAGAGACATTCAAAGAACGTTTTGGCCCCATTCGTTGGGTAATGGCCCCCATGGCTGGCATCTCCGACATCATCTTTCGAAGTTTGATCCGGGAATTAGGCGCTCAAATGGTTGTCTCAGAACTCGTCTCCGCTGAGGGCCTAATTCGAAAAGGGGCTAAAAGCTGGGAGCTCATGGAGTACGCGCAAGAAGAACGTCCCGTGGGAATTCAAATCTTTGGATCAGAAACTGCAAAACTACTTGAGGCCGCAAAGATTGTTCAGGAGCAGGGCGCTGACTTTGTCGACATCAATTTTGGCTGCCCGGTTAAAAAAGTGGTCTGCGACGGAGGTGGCGCCGCTTGGTTAAAAGAACCGGCCAAGATGGGTGACATGCTGGCAGAGCTAGCTTCAAACCTCCGCATTCCGCTGAGCATTAAAATCCGAACCGGCTGGGATTCTGATTCCATTAACGCTAACGAGATCGTTCATACGGCGGCAAAAGCGGGAGTGGCTTGGGTTGCTATTCACGGAAGAACCCGGGCTCAGGCATATACTGGATCAGCCGACTGGGAGTTGATTCGTCAGATCGCGATCTCTAGCCCTATTCCTATTTTAGGAAACGGCGACATCGTGACTGCCGCCCAGGGCCGTGCACGAATCGATGAGGGGTATTGTCACGCGGTGATGATTGGGCGAGGCGCTTTAAAAAATCCATGGATCTTTCGGGAGCTGCTCGGAGCGGAGAATTTAGATTATGATTTTACAAAACTTATAGAACGACACTTCACTTTAGCATTGCAGCACAGGGAGAGCCGCCGGGCGTTTCTTTCACTGAAAAAATTTATGGCTTGGTACGCGGCCGGCTATCATAGCTCGTCTCTGTTTCGCTCTAAGATTTTTCAAACGTCCGACATCAATGAATTAAAGTCGCTCACCTTTGAATTCTTTGAAGGTAAGAAGCATCAACCGATAAATGATGGCCAGCCATTCCTCATGGGCGGACACGGCTAACAAAGGCGTTTGGTATTTAGAACCCCTCGTCGCTATCCACCGGACGGAACTCCCTAAAAGAACCAACAAAACTGCCTAAGGCTCCACCAATAGCCCCGCCAAGGCCAGCGCTAAAAAATCCTTCAAAATACATAATATCGAAACTGCGCCCGGAAGAGAGTAGCGCCAAACATAATCCTACAAGCATTCCGCCGACAGAACCGATGAGGGCCCCTAAAAACGCACCGAATATCTTTCCCCTTTTGCTTTCGGCCACAATGACAAAAGCCCGGCCAATACCGCTACCGGCAAGAGAACAAAGGCCACCAGCAACGGCTGCGGGAAGAATGCGCCAGGTAAAGATCCCTGCTTGAAAAAACTGGGAGGACACTAAAGCGGCGCTACAGAGCATCAGGGGAAACAGAAGCGGAAGAGTTTTGGTAAAAGACTCCAAAATCCAGCTGTTGGAATCTTGGATATCCCACATGCCCTCAAAAAATCTAGCAAGCCGCTGCCCCATGAAATAGCCCGTGGGACCTAACAGGAAGGGTACTAGCAGCCAAATAAACAGAGCCAAAAATCCCGGGCGCCTATCCGACGGCCGCAATAATGCGTGAGCCACTAGGGTTGCCGCAATACCAAAAGTGATGCCTAAAACGCCATCCCAAGGATCTAATTCATTCAGTTCGTTTTGATAGTCGAGGTACGTGCGCAGGCCTTTGTCTTTGGTGCGCGGGGTAGGCTGGGAATCCGGTTCATGTTTCGGCGCAGCCTTGGGAGCCGTTTTTGGGGCCGGCTGCGGTTGTGGCTTTGCTTGCGCATGAGGTTTTGGCGGAGCAGGGCTAGCTGCCGGTCTTGGAACCCTAGGCACGTCTTGTCCAGCAGTCAGGATATCGTACTTAAAACGTGAGGTGTCGTGCGACAGAACTCGGTAGGCTTCAGAGATCGCTTTAAAGCGGTCTTCTGCCTCTTGGTTCCCAGGATTTCGGTCGGGATGGTAGCGCAACACCAATGAACGGTATGCCTTTCGAATCTCAAGAACGGTGGCGCTTCGGGCCACCCCGAGCAGGCGGTAGTAATCGATGACAGGCATGTCTTTTGATCTTAACCGTATTTTGAATTTTGTGCCGCTGGCCCCTTTTGGAGCGTCGTGGCGCATGTTAACCATAGAGAGTGAAAGCCGCCACGATCGATAGCCCCTGGAGTCCTCTCCGCCAGCCCCTTTTTCGGGCACTGTGGATTGCGGCGGTGGTCTCCAACATCGGGACATGGATGCAAAACGTGGGTGGTGTATGGCTCATGGGGGATCTCACCAGCTCGCCGTTTCTTATCGCGCTGATGCAGGCCGCTTCCAGCTTCCCCTTTTTTCTTGTCTCGCTTCCTGCTGGGGCCCTTGCCGATCTTATTGACCGGCGTCTCATCATGATCGTCACCCTTTTTTGGATGGCCATAGCGGCACTGATCCTTGGCATCCTTACCATTAGTGGGCAAGCCACCCCTGGTTTGCTTTTGTGGCTCACCTTCGCCCTAGGAATGGGAAATGCGATGTACGCCCCGGCTTGGCAGTCTTCCGTGCCTGATTTTGCCGGACGTGGGGAATTGCCTAAGGCAGTGGCCTTGAGTGGTATTGGCTACAACATTGCGCGCGTGATCGGCCCAAGCCTGGGGGGACTGGCGGTTTCCACCATCGGAATCAGTGCGAATTTCATTTTAAATGCGGTTTCTTTTCTTGGCGTGATCTGGGTGACGGTGAAATGGAAACGGGTTCCTGTAGAGCGGCATACGCCGTCAGAACATGTATTCAGCGCCATTCGATCCGGACTTAGGTACGCCAAACACTCACCTCTGCTTAGTTCAATCTTAATTCGCACAGGTTGTTTTGTTTTTTGCGCCAGTGCCCTTTGGGCCCTATTGCCCGTAGTGGCCAGAGGCCGCATGGACCAGGGTGCCGCAGGTTACGGAATTCTCGTGGGGTTTTTGGGCGGAGGATCTTTGATCGCGGCCTGGTTGTTGCCTCGCTTGAGTCGAAAATATTCTCTCGATGAACGACTTATTTTTGCGGGCGGCTGTTTTGCCTTTTCCACCTTTGTACTGGCTTTTTCGTCGTCGTTTATTGCGGTCTGCTTCTCAATGCTCATCGGCGGGTTTGGGTGGCTCATTACTATGGTGGGGGTCAACGTCGCCACTCAGTCGGCGGTTCCCCTCTGGGTTCAAGCACGGGCCTTGAGCCTTTATGTTTTGGTCTCCCAAGGCGGCTTGGCGTTGGGTAGTTTTTTTTGGGGAAGTTTGGCTTCCAGTCTTTCGGAGACTAGCGCTTTGGCGATTTCGGGCCTGGGCATAGTAGGAGGCCTCGCGACTGGTTTGCGCTGGCCATTGAGCCAGGTGAAAGAGCTCGATACGACCATGATCTCGGAATGGCGAGAGCCGGAGTCCTTTATCACGATGGATCCTGAGGACGGGCCAGTATTGGTGACAGTGGACTACGATATTGATCCCAAACAGGCCGCTGAGTTTCGCCAAGTCATGGGCGAAATCAAAGTGGTTCGACGCCGTGATGGAGCCATCCGTTGGGAACTCTTTAACGACGTGGCAAAGCCAAATCGCTTCTTTGAAGTGTTTTTAGTCGAATCCTGGGCGGAACATGTCAGACAACATTCCAGGGTGACCAAGGCGGATCTCCCACTCAGGGCGCGGGTGCGATCCTTTCAAGTAGGTCATGTCCCTCCGGTAGTGTCCCATCTACTCTACAAAAAGACGTAGTTATTCCATGGGCAAATGCCCTCCCCACCGCCAAAGCTACGCCAAGGAACAGTCCTTGGGACAATGAGTTATTTCCTGGTATTGAGAAGCGTAACCTTGGGGGTTTTATGAAAATAATCTGGCTATTGTTGTTGATTGCCATCCCCGCCATGGCTGACACCACCCTAAAATGTAAGCTGAGTAAGGGCTATTTGGCCCCTGCAAACGTTTCGAGCTACGATGTGGTTCAGACTGGCGAAGGAAAAAAGGCACAATATAAGCTAATAGTTCATTTGAAAAATGACCCTAAGAAGACGGCAACTTATGCCTTCGTTTCTGCTGGTTCAGGGGACGAGGACGAATACAACGTAAAAGCCTCGGGCGAGAAAAAAAAGGAAATCGGAGTTCAAGCCGCCTACATTCAAGAGGATTTCAATTGGACTCAGTTGGTAAATTACGACGGTTCTCAGTTTGCTGACTGTCGATAAGCGCTGATTATTCACCGCGAATAACGATGTCTTCGATCGCTCAGGCCACGAGGCCTGGGAGTCTCAGTCGATGCTTGCGCTAACAATCGGGATTGCGACTCCCGGACCTCCGGTCCGAGATCCTTAGGAGCCAAACCACGCGATCTCCCAGCTTGCAGGATGGGCCAGGGTCCTATATTTATTACCGACCATTGTCCGGGCGTAGCGCAGGGGTTTAGCGCACCTGCTTGGGGTGCAGGGGGTCGTGGGTTCAATTCCCGCCGCCCGGACCATTTGAAAAGCTCACCGTTAGGTGGGCTTTTTTTTGATCTGGGCATCAAAAGAGCAAACGCGACCGATCAGGGAGTGTTTGCCTCCCTAAGCGGGAATTGAAGGGCGGACGGAACCGTAGTCACGAAGTGTGAGCATGGCCGACCATCTTAAAACGTTCGACCGCGCAGCCTAGAAACGCGGAATGTTTGTGGAGGAGCCCCGGCCCCGTAGGTCCGACGAAGTCGGAACCGGAGGGAATTCCCGCCGCCCGGACATTAAAAAAGCTCACCGTTAGGTGGGCTTTTTTAATGTCCGGGATGCAAATCGGCAAACACGACCCACGACCAGGGAAGGTAACCATCGGCTGGCCTTGAGCTAGGACGGTTAAAAAAAATTTACCAACCATCTTTCGATCGATTCACCTTCGGCCGTTACTTTCGCACTCCACTACTTTCCGCGGATTTATCTCCGTCGAGCGCTTTTCCTACGCTTTTGGCGCCTTTTCTGAAAACATGACCGACGGCCCGCCCTCCGCTTTTGAAAGCGCGGCCGATATCTTTGAACTCCTCTTTTACCGGTTTATCGGAATTGCCAGAGTTTTTCGACGGAGTGCGTTGGGGGGTGCCGGCGCTCAGACCTATCGCGGTGAGAAAAAAGAATGAAACGAGAAGGTAGCTATTTTTTTTTTGCATTATAGAACCCTTTTTTCCATTGTTTTATTTGTGTGAAGCAAAGACGTCACCTCAGTGCGCGTTAAACAAGGAAGACTGCTAATTCGTAAATCAGAATCTGGCGAACGTGCTTCCGTTGTATTTCCATAAAGGGAGTACCCGCCTCCAGGACCATTTGAACCCACCGAAAATTCAGTGGACTAACGCTATCCATAGATACGTTGGGTGCGCCACGGCCTGGTCGACATCTCGCAAAAGATATGAGTTCATGCGCCTTTCGTTCCCGGGCAAAATGCTCAGTTAGGGATCGGTAACGTAAAACGAGCCGAATAAAACGGTGTGAATCTGGTTATTTATCATGAATGGCATGCGTAAGGTTTTCGGTTTTTATTTATTGGCTTTTGTGGGGTGTTTTGTCTTTTCACACATGAGTTTTGCTGAGCAAAAGCTTCATGCAGAACAGCAGGTGAACGAATCAACCAAAGTGGAAAAAGCTCGCCCGGTGAAAGTAGCTGCGGATTCTTTCAAAGGCTTCTACCCGGAGTCTTCAGAAAAAATCCCCGCTGGCGTGAAGAGAGCAGCGAGGTCAGTCTTTCGAATTGCTGCAATAGCATACCATCCCGACCACGGATTCCTGCTCGAGAGTTGGAAACAGCATGAAAACCGGATGGACAGCCTGGGCGGAGAGTTCTTGCATCGATTTCTTAAAACCCAGGAAAAACATTTTAGGGAGGCAAAACTTCCTGATTGTCCAGTTGTCGCCTTTGGCGTGGGAACCGGGTTCTTGGTAGGCGATGGAATGACCTTTGTGACTGTTCTTCACAATTTTGAACACACACCTTTTGCCGACGAATGGATAAAATCCGCCAAAGCGTCAACCGCTAATGCGAACAAAGACCAAATGACCGAATTCCTACGGCTGTTACCCCCGTTTGTGCTGTTTGATGGTGAAGGAAAAATTGTGTTTGATTCTCGTCGCAAAGAGGATCATGCCGAGGTGGCATACATGAGGACTCACCCGGTCGACGTGTGGGATACAAAAAGCTGGATTGTTGATGGCGCCGACGGGAAAGAAGCTGATTTCGACCAGCTGGCTGAAGCTATTTACGGGGATATTATCGTGTTTAAATTGAATCGTAAGCTTGGGGCGGGTATTCCGCTTGCGACGAAGCT
>JAYVQZ010000035.1:0-3061 GCA_043776735.1 Deltaproteobacteria bacterium
CTTTGAAGAACACCATCTCTCGATGCGGGCTGGGAATTTCGATACCAACCACGGGCTTTCCAGGAATCGGAGCCACAATACGAACCGATAATACCGAGAGGGCAAGCGTGAGATCGTCGGAAAGGTTGGCGATGTCTTTGATCTTCACGCCACTAGCTGGCTTAAATTCATAAACGGTGATTACGGGTCCTGGAGAGATATGAACGACCTCTCCTTCCACACCGAAGTCTTTGAGCTTCTGGACAAGAATATTTCCCTTATCCACGAACCAGTTTCGATCTATCGGCTTGGGGATGGTATCGGCGCGACCCGAAAGCATCGATACCGGCGGAAGCTCAAACTCTCCCGGCGCTCTTTTCCTGGCGGGCGCCGAAGGCTTTTTTCCCACATTGCGAGAAGGCTTGGGCCCCAAGGCCTTGATTATTTCGTCGTCAGAATCGTCACGATCGTACTCCACTTCCTGCTCGGGTAGGGGAATGGGCATTATTGCTGTTGGCTGTTGTTTTGGTTCCGCCTTGTGGGCGACTAACGCTGGAGAGAGTCCTGTCGCACCCATCACCACCTGTTTTGCTTTGGGTTTATTTTTCCACGCTAGAAACGACTGTTTGGTGTTTGCAAAAAATGCGGCCATTCGCAGATGACCGAGTTCGCGCCATTGCGGGAATTTAGCCAGCAGCCAGGTGAGCGGGTGAAAATCGAAATATAAAATGGATGAGATAATGAGCAAAACCAGACTTACCGTTTTGGCGCCAATGGCCCCGCCAAAAAATTTCAGCATGCCTTCTAGTCCGCTTCCGACGAGTCCCCCTGCAGTCCGTAATCGGAAAGGGAGCGACGTGGGCCTTAGATAAATGGCAAATACCGCGCTTACGGTGACAAGCAAAAAGGCGGCAAACAAAGGGCGCAGTTTTGGATGATTCTCTTTTTCGGCAGGCTTAATTTCAAAAGCTGATTTCAAGAAAAAGAAAATTAATAAAAAGGCGGCCAGTCCAAAGGCTTGAAAAAGCGCATCGGAGACCACGCTTCCCGTTCTGCCCAGCCAATTTTGGGTGCGGAACGAAGTGGAGTAGGTGGACCATGAAAAATCTACCGGCGAGTAGGAGGCCAGTGCCAAAAATAGATGAACGGCTGCCGCCAGGCAGAGAACTCGCTGGACTTCGCGCCACAGCCTTCTGCCTGGGGACGGAAACGCGGACGGCATAAATGAGGAGGATTTGTGAGAGGCCATATATTTTTTTCCTGATTGCGGAACCAGAGCTCTAGGCCTGCCTTTATGCGATGGCTAAAGAACTCGTTACTTTGGTTGATCGGGGAAATGAGAGAAAACGGGTAGCTCTCTCTATTATAAATCGCTGACATTCCTTGTCAATTTCACAACTTGACAGGGTATGTCCTGTTCGGAATTATCGAACTTGGGTTTAGCCTGGCAGGGGCTTTGGGGCTTGAGTGAAGGGGTTGCGGGGTTTACGCGGTTTGCCGTGGGGGCAAACCATCCAAACGTAGGCCAATCGTAGTTTTCATTAAACCTAAAGAGCCTACCGGGTGTGTTCGGGGGGTCCTTCCTGGATTCTTATTTTTTAGGCTTGGGATTTTGCGGTTTTTCCGCCGGTTTGACTTCACGGTTAGGCCATTTCATTTCCTCTAAACAGGAAGTGTCTTTCATCACTTTGCCATTAAAAAGAAGCCATGGAGGGGAACTCTAAAAATTCTCTGCCGGCGGGAAGGTCTCACTCGATTTTCGAGTGAAAAGAACTGCCGAGTGGAAAATTGTCATGGGGGAATTAATGGCAACTGGGTTTGTAAAATGGTTCAACGATAATAAGGGTTATGGATTTATTGAGCAGGAAGGTGGAGCCGATGTTTTCGTCCATTTTTCGGCCATCGAAGGGGAAGGGTTCAAGTCATTGACCGAGGGCATGGAAGTTGAATTCGACATGGCCAGCGGCCCCAAAGGCCCCCAGGCCACCCGGGTAAAGAAAATGAAGGGGAACGCCTAAAACATTTACGATGAGCGGACCGGTTAATCCGGTCCGCTCATTTCTTACTATTGACACGCCACAAAAGATGGCGTTAACCTTCCTTCGCTTTTACCCCTAGTATTTCGGCTGCGAGGCATTCCCCAACAAGATGCACTTCAAGGGCCTCGTAGGTAAGCGCCGTTAAAAAGGCGGTTTTAGTAAACAGGAATATCGAGAATTAAAAGTTGGCCCGCCAGATTTCAATGAAACCTCAAGACAAAGCAGTTACCCAACATGGACGGTAATAAAGAACTAGATAACGGATCCGACGTCGTAGTCATGCGCTTGAAAGAGCTCAAAGAGAAACCCATCTCTGAGCTTACCGAGCTTGCAAAATCATTAGGAGTTGAATCTCCTGGTGGGTTGCGCCGGCAAGAGCTGATTTTTGCGCTTCTCCAAGCGCAGACGGAGGCCAATGGACAAATTTACGGAGAGGGCGTTTTAGAAACGCTTCCCGACGGTTTCGGCTTTTTACGAGCCCCCGATTACAACTACCTTCCCGGTCCGGATGACATTTATGTCTCCCCCTCTCAGATTCGCCGCTTCATGCTGCGGACTGGGGACACGGTGGAAGGGCAGATTCGCCCGCCCAAAGATTCCGAGCGGTATTTTGCTCTGCTAAAAGTAGAGAAGGTTAACTTTGAGGATCCAGAAGTCGCCAGGGAGAAAATCCTTTTCGACAACCTCACCCCTCTTTACCCGCACCAGCGCTTTAATTTGGAATATGACCAAAAGAAGTATTCCACACGCATCATTGATTTGTTGACCCCGATTGGCAAAGGCCAGCGAGGTCTGATTGTGGCCCCACCCCGAGCCGGTAAAACGATGCTCATGCAGGAGATCGCAAACGCGATTACTCACAATCATCCTGAAGTAGTATTGATAGTTCTCCTTATCGACGAACGGCCTGAAGAGGTCACCGATATGGAGCGAAACGTAGACGGTGAAGTCATTAGCTCCACCTTCGACGAACCAGCAACCCGCCACGTGCAGGTCGCTGAGATGGTGATTGAAAAGGCAAAGCGCCTGGTCGAGCACAAGAA
>JAYVQZ010000036.1:0-3058 GCA_043776735.1 Deltaproteobacteria bacterium
ACAAGCAGGTCCACTTTCCCTTCAGGTCGCTCAAGGAGAGGCTTTTAAAATCTTCGCCGATCAAGGCGTCGGCTTTAAAGTTGGGGGCTTTCTTTCCCACAAGGGTTTGGGGGGTACTAGTTGTCGTGTTTTCCATAAATCTCCCTTAAATAAGGTCAAAAAGTTTGCTCAAACGGGTGAACAGTAATTGTCACCGTGCTGTTGGGGCAATCAACAATTAATTCACTTTAAGTATCAATTGGTTACCTGTCGCAAAGAGAGGTTGTCGATAAGGTTTACTATCAGAGGGCAGCCGACGGGGGCATTCTGTGGGTGGGAAACTTGGTACATCGGTTGCAAATTCACATAGGCACGAAGGGGTGTCTCTTGGCCATTAAGGCAAAGACCCCGAGAATACTTGTAGGAGTGTTGATATGTTGAAGTTGATTTTTGCGGTTGTGGCTATCTCCTCGTTCGCTTTTGGCGAGACGGCAAATCCTGTGAACCATGGCAATCCCACGGTTCCTGTAAACCAGACCCCTGTGGCAGCTCAGCAGGCTGCGCCGGATAACAGCGCGAGTTTGTTCCTGAAGCTGAACGCTTGTTTAGCTCAGCGACCTGGAACGGGCGGCTCTGTAGATGAATTGCTGAAAGCAGCAACGCCCAAATAAGCCAAAAAGTAGAGAGATTCCTACGGTTAGGTTGACACTGGCGCGCTAGTTCCTACATTAGCCCTCGCATGCTCAAAAATAATCTAGGAGAGGAACTAGCCAAAGCTAGCGCGATTCCAGTGCCGACAGAAAAGATCGTCACTATCTCTGAACTATTGCCTTCTCCAATTCCACTAATCCCTGTTTCCCAGACCACCTTGTTTCCTGGGATGCTGGTTCCGTTCATACTCCCTGAGGGCAAGCTTGTCCGAACGGTAGATCATGCTCTCCAACACCACCAAGGCTATCTAGGCATTGTTTTAGGCAATGACCCCAACGAAAAGGCGATTGCCTCCGGCCCAAATACCTCCTTTACCGGGCTTCCCGCGGACGGCACGGTGGCAGCGTCCCTATTTCAATCAGCCGATAACGCTCGTCGTACCTCCAAATCCAGCAAACGCTCTAAGGATAAGGGCGAAAAAGAGTTTTATCGCTTTGGCGTGGTCTGCAAGATTCTAAAGAAGATCAACCTCCCGGAAAACCAGGTCAGTGTTCTGGTTCAAGGCATCCAGCGTTTTCTCATTAAAGAGATTGTCTCCAGAGAACCCATGGTTGTGGCTCAGGTGGAATACCTACCAGAGGTTTTGGAGAAAGGGACTGAGCTTGAAGCGCTTTTGCGAAGCTGCCTTTCCCAGTTCAAACAGCTGTCCAAAGACAATCCCCTCATCTCAGAAGAGGTGAGAGTGGCTCTGGTAAATATTGATGGCCCGGGTCGGCTTGCCGATTTCATGGCCTCTATTTTGATCCGCGATGCCAATGACTATCAAAGCCTTTTGGCTGAAGTTAGTGTGCGAGCTCGGCTCCACCACTTGCTTCTGTTACTAAAAAAAGAGTTAGACGTCCAAACCGTCCAAAAAAAGATTCAAGACGATATAAATCAGAAGGTTTCTTCCAGTCAGCGCGACTTTTATCTAACCGAACAGCTGAAGCTGATTCAAAAGGAACTAGGCCGTGATACGAACGAGCGCGTTCGCTTAGTGGATAAATTTAAAGATCGGGTCCGGGGCAAGACATTGCGTCCGGCTGTCAAAGAGCGAATCGATGACGAAGTCGAAAAGATGGCCAACCTCAATGAGCAATCGTCTGAGTATTCCGTCTCTCTCAATTATTTAGACTGGGTAACTTCGATGCCGTGGGGCGTGCAGACCCCGGACAATCACAATCTTAGTCGCGCAAAAAAAGTTCTCGATGCCGATCACTACGGCCTCAATGACGTCAAAGAAAGAATCCTTGAGTATCTAGCGGTAAAGAAACTGGGCCGGGGCAATGAGGGTTCGATCCTCTGTTTTGTCGGACCTCCTGGCACCGGAAAAACTAGCCTGGGCAAAAGCATTGCCCGTACTTTGGAGCGAAAGTTCTTTCGGTTTTCCGTGGGTGGCATGAGGGACGAAGCTGAGATCAAAGGCCATCGCAGAACTTATGTTGGGGCAATGCCTGGGAAACTTGCCCAAGGATTTAAAAAAGCGGGCAGCGAGAATCCCGTTTTTCTTATCGATGAAATTGATAAAATGGGCTCGGGCTGGCACTCCGGCGGAGATCCTGCTTCGGCCCTTCTCGAACTTTTAGATCCTGAACAGAACAGCGAGTTTTTAGATCACTACCTCGATCTCAATGTCGACTGTTCAAAGGTCTTTTTCGTGACCACTGCCAATACGCTGGACACGATTCCTGCTCCCCTATTGGACCGCATGGAAGTGATTCACCTTTCTGGATACACGGACAACGAAAAGCTGGAGATTGCGCGCTCTTTTTTAATTCCACGCCAATTAAGGAAGCATGGATTAACTGCCGGGAAATTAAAGATTTCTGATAGTGGTTTAAAACTACTCATCGAACGTTATGCTCGCGAGTCTGGGGTACGCAATTTAGAAAAACAGATTGCACGCCTTTGCCGAAAGACCGCCTACCGCGTGGCTCGCGGTAGCAAAGGGGTTGTCGAAGTAAAAACTGAGAAAGACACCAACCGTCTCTTGGGGCCTGCCATTTACTCGCCAGAAAGAAGCCCTGAGCTTCTTGCCGGCGTAGTTACCGGGTTGGCTTATACCTCGTATGGGGGAGAAGTCCTTCACGTGGAAAGCCTATACACTCCTGGAAAAGGGGGCCTCCATGTCACTGGTACTTTGGGGAAAGTGATGACCGAGTCGGCCAATATTGCCTTTAGCTTTGTCCGTGAGCGCTGCCGCGTCCGGCTAAAGATTGCCGGTGGTTTTTTTGAGCAAAACAACTTCCACCTTCATGTCCCCGCCGGTGCCACACCGAAAGATGGCCCTTCAGCGGGAATGACCATGGCGGCGAGCCTTTACTCATTGATCGCCGACCAAAAGATAGATCCCAAAACGGCGATGACCGGAGAACTGACCCTGTCAGGA
>JAYVQZ010000037.1:0-12002 GCA_043776735.1 Deltaproteobacteria bacterium
ATCAAATCTGATCTCGAAACGGAAGTCTCCAAACGAAACATCGAAATCCAGGCCCTGCGCGCAGAAAACAGAAGCCTCAAAAAGAAACTCGGAAACGACAGCTAACTTCGTTTTGAGCGTGAACCCTTGAATATAGTTGCAATGGAAAATGCGGCGGCGCTCTCTGAGTCAACAACCGGGCAAGCCTGTCGTCTCACCCACGAACTTTCGGCTTCTGCTTTCCACTCTTCCGACGCTTTGGAGTACTGCCTTCCTTCCCCGCTTCCACTAGCATTTGCTGAAGGACTGGTAAGAGCTCCGGTAATCTGTTTTGGATTGTGTCCCATAAAATCTCGAGATCAATCCGAAAATATTCGTGGATAACGATATTGCGCATTCCGATCATTTGGGGCCATGGAATAGTAGAGTATTTCTCTCGCAGCACAGGAGGGATCTTCGAGGCTGATTCGCCAATGATCGCAAAATTATAAAGTACTGCCTCGGCCGTTGTTTCATCAGAAAGAAATCTTTCGAGTAACATTCCCTCCACCAATTTTTGAAGCCTCCCCACTGCTTTTTGAATATCACTGATGAGTAGAGACAGCTTTCTAGGCGGCACGAATTTGCTCCCGTTCGATTTGCTCCCGAAACTCGGGCCGAATAGCCCTTATCGTCGCAAGATCCACCTTCCGACCGAGTATCCCCTTCAAAAAAAATTGTACGTCGAAAAAATGAAAGTAGTCGACTCGTTCAGAGAACTCGACCAGCAGATCCACATCGCTTTTTGAAGTCTGTTCCCCTCGTGCGAAGGAACCAAATAAAGCAAGGTGCTTCACTTTGAGCCTTACTAGTTCCCCATGATGCTTTTGAAGGATGCGCATTACTTCCCGGCTGGATTTTACCTTTTTCTTAGGCATTCGTAGGCACCTCGACTCTTTCCTGTGTTGATCGTTCTATCTGCTGAGGCCATACATGGCTTTCAAAATAACTCTTGAGCGCGGAATCCTGAGTTGGTCCTGGACGATGAGCAAAGTCCGGTAAAAGTCGCGCGAGTTCATTGGTGGCGAGCCCCCTTCTCCATTCGGAGAACTCCAAATCTAAAATTCGCTGCTCGGTAATCTGCCGTTCTCGCTCCTTACGTTCCAAAAAAACCCGCCGTTGGTTCCGCGCTTCATCTGCGGGGCTTTCGTAGTTCTCGGATGGCGCGTAGGGAAGACCCTTTCGGAGAATGCCCATAAAAAAGCTAAGCGGTGGCCCTTTGAGCTCCCTCCCCTTCCCGTTCCGTTTCAGATCAAACGCGAAGAAATGGATTGAGTCTTGAACCTCGGAAGACGTCAGGTTTCCTTGGCGAATGACTTGGATGAGGTGAGCTTGCGTAAATCCAACGCTGGCAAGAGGGCTTAGATCGATCGAAAGCCAGTCCGGGCTTAGATTCATCGCGTTATCGGTTACCATTTCAGGGTTCTGAGTAGTAGTAGTCTTAAGATCTTTACTACTACTACTAGGGAACCCGTTTGAACCCGTTTCTGAACCCGTTTGAACCCGTTTGAACCCTAACCTATCGATCACCACTTTCGACGCCAAAAGCTCGTGCGCGTTTTGAGTAAGTCGATAGCTCGTGATTCCTCGATTTGGACCGCGCTCATATTCGTTTAATTGAATGAGGCTCGTCTTGAGAAGGCGTCTCAGAGCGGTTTTTACGCCATTGATCGTCTGAAATGTGCCTACGGCGATCTCGCGGCGACGAGTGTAGATCGGAGAGCCAGGTGCCCTCTCTCGGTCGGCAAAATAACGCAATACAGCGAGCTCGCCGTAGGCGGGGTGCCTTAGTATCGAGTTTGAACCCGTTTCTGAACCCGTTTGAACCCTATCTTGAACGGGTTCAAACGGGTTCAAACTCGGAGGTGGCGGTTTCAATGGCTTCTCTTGCACCCTATTGAACCCTATCTCTGAACCCGTTTGAACCCTATCTTGCACCCTATTGAACCCTATCTCTGAACCCGTTTGAACCCTATCTTGGGTGAGTCCCGATTCCTTTAAAGAAGAGAGGGGGAGGGGAGCCTCATTCACCTTGGAAGAGCTGTTCTGAAATGGTGTTTCCGGAATACGGCTCAGATCTGGCGCGGGGATCTTGAGCTTTCCTAGAAATGGGTTTCCCTTAAGGGCCATAATCTATACCTGAGCCACACTTTCCGGGGGAGGGTGACGCAATGATGAAGCGACCGCTGTGCCAGATATCGCCCCTTTGTGCTGCTCGGTTGAACAAACCCGTTCCCAAATCTCCCGAACCACGTTGACATAATCATCGGAAAGATCCGAGCGGGGGTCGTGCTCCAGTGCCGAGCGATTCAGATAGAGCGCCTCTTGGCCGGCGACGCTCTTTCGAATTGTATTCGTCAGAAGCTGGCGAGCCGGGTATTGAGCGATGTAAGCGCCGAGAATTTGCTGGGAGAGCTTGGTGTTTTCACGAAGAGTAGGGACCAAGAGCTGGCTGTCCCAGGTGATCTTTGCTTTCACGCGGAAGTCCTCGATCTGGGCCATATTGCCGTCGAGGACCTGAAATGTCCCTACGTCGCAGCCTACGGGCTGAATTAGAGCGTTCGAGCTGGCGAGGGAATTCTCAACGAGGGAATTCCAACTAGGTCCATTGTCGAAAAGAACCACGTCATAAGTCTCTAGATGCGGTAGGAGCTCGTCGCGGAAGCGGAACTCTCGAAGAGTTTTTTGATTGATCAGAAGAATGAGGTCATTGAGCTGCGGTGTCTCGGGAATAATGTCGAGGGTAGGGAGGTCGGTCTTGTGAATAACCTCCTCGATTCGCCGCGATTGCTCCGGCTGATTGAAGAAGTGGTATAGCCCCTTGATTGCTTTGTTGTAAGCTAGAATATCGCCAAGCGTGTCCATGTTGGCCGGCGGCGGGAGCATTGTTTTCGTGATCGAGCCTTGAATGTCGAGTCCGACAACCAGGACCCGGACTCCGTGGAGAGCTAGCACGCGAGCGAATGCGTGAGAGAGCGTCGTCTTTAGCGTCCCGCCCTTTTGAGTAAACACGGAGATAACCTGGTGCCGCTCTTTCCGGTTCGGGATGAAGCCAAACCGTTTACCTATTTCTGGAAGCTGCTCTGTGGTCCATTTGCGGACTTCTTTTTTGCCTCGGGCAATCCGGGTAGCCTTCGGGATTTCTCCGCGGCTCTCAGCGTTCGCGAGAACCTGTTGCGACTTAAAGCGTTCCTCCATCCGAAAGAGATAGTGCAGATCCATCGAGCTATAGCCCTGAAAATCCATCATCTAGCTCCTTATCGTTGTGAGACAAACATCGTAAATACATCACGAATGATCTATTGACCGACCTGGTTACGCAAGATTTTTTTTATTGCTCATCTCAACTGGATCGAATTGGGATGAGAAGATTACTCCGCCATTCCCATCCCTAATACTTTTTATGACAGGGATATTTGAGGTAGAATCGCGGAAGAAAATTGAACGCTACAACGCAAAGCAACAAGGACGAACTACACCATGACGCACGACTTAATCCCGGCTAGCACCCCAAACGGCGAACTTGCCCTTACCGAAGCCCACGACCTCTCCCGCATCGTGGCCGAGTACCTCTCAAACTTTTTATCCGATCGCACCCGCGAAGCGTACGAATCGGACTTTAAAGACTTTGGGAATTTCATAGCCCAGACCTTCGGTCCCATAGGTCACCCAAAAGACATCACGAAAACCCACGTCATCAGTTACCGGGACTTCTTGCGCGAGAAGTACAGCCCGACTTCCATTAATCGGAAGATGTCGGCGCTCTCATCGCTCTTTACCGAGCTCCAAGGAGCCCGCCTCCTGGATATCAACCCCGTGGAGGGCGTAAAGCGACCACAGTCGATCCCACGCCGGCCGCGATTAGGCTTCTCCGATGAAGAGGTAAACCGAATTCTCGATTCCCATGACGGAGCGACTCTACAGGGCCTCAATACCAAGGCCGTGCTGTCGTTTTTGCTCTACACAGGTTGCCGCATCAGCGAGGCCCTGGCAGTGCGCGTTTGCGATATCGAAGACCGGGGAAATTTGAAGGTCGTCGTCATTAGAGGGAAGGGGGATAAAATCCGAACTCTGCCACTCCACCCGAAACTCCTTAAAAATCTTCTAGAGCTCACCGGGCGTCGACAGAAAGGGCAGGGGGACTACCTCTTTACCCGCGTGAAAGGCGAGGGTGTTGAGAATGAGCCCATGCGGCGGCAGAGCGTGGGGGAACTCTTAAAAACCACTCTACGACGTCTAAATCTCGATACCGACCGGAGCCTCCACTCGTCACGCCGGACCGTGATCAGTAACCTGCTTGAAAATGGCGCTAGGATCGAATCCGTCGCAGAACTCGCCGGCCACGCCAATATCAATACAACCGCCCGCTACAACGTCCGAAAAGAAGAACTCGAAGACAATCCCTTGCTATCGCTTCGCTATCAAGACTGAAAATAATGGAGTTTACGGACCCCTACCAACCCAAAAACCGGGATGGCCGGGCCGAAAACAGCCGCCGACTTCCACGCTACGGAAAAGTTTGGAACCACCTACATCGTGATTCCGAACCCCATGTACGGAGATTGGGAAGAGGCCTTGTACCAGGGCAATTTCGGATTGCCCCTCCTCGAAAAGGAAAAGGCCATCCGCACCGCCCTGGAAACGAGCAAGAACTAAAAGGTGTCAGTCTCCTTCCAAGCTTGGAAAGTAGCGGTCATACGACCGCGACCTATCAAGCTTGGAAGGAGACTGAATCCATAATCTCGCAATATTTGTGACTGCACATCCGTGGCGGCTTTCCTCATACTGATAGAGTCGGAACAGGAGTAACACCATGAGTAAACAACAATACCGGCGGGGAAGCCTTGCCATCTTCATTTTTTTTGTCAGCGGTTGCGCAGGCGAGAGTACAAAAGATGTCTTCAATCAGCGTGGCGCTTCCGGGGCCAACTGCCCGAAGAAACCGTCAATCGCGACCATTCCGGAGATTAGGGATACCCGGGACGGGGCTGCCTGCCTGATTGCCGCCCAGATGCGCGAAGTGCAGGTGATGGGGATCGTCGGCCTATTGTCCAAGGGGTGTAAATTCGACCTGAACGTGCTGCAAAGGGAGGCGACCGAGTATGGCGCACGACTGGAAGAGTGCACCGACTATCAAGTGAAACAGGTCGGGAAAGTCAGGTGACACAGGCTATCTATTTCGAAGGAGCAATTCATGTATAACTGGATTTCATTTTCCGCTCTCGTCGTCGTCGGCGTACTTTCTGGCGCCTCGTTCGCGGAGGATGTGCAAATCATCCGGCCCGGTGCATCGCGTGAGTCTGTTTCGATTCGTCAATCGCAAGACGATCGCAATACTGCTGAGACAAGGTTGGGCCGGGTGCCTTGTGATTACGTACAGCACCAGGGGCCGACCCTCCCGGCGAAGTGCTGCTCAAAGGAACATGGGTGCCTCGACACCGAGATCGTTCACCCGACCCAAATCGAAGACTAAAGAATGTGGCCACCGATCAGGGCGCAAGGGATGCTTTGGAAACCTGAACCGGCCTTCTCGTTGCCGGATTTATTTTCAGGTGCCGCGCGACCATTGCGCCCACGCCCAACGAAAAGACCAGCGCCATGATGACCGCGGATCGATTCCGTTTTCCCCACGACTCTTCGGGAGCCCGTTCAAAGTCGAGCCGTTGTTTATAATCGATTACCGGTTCCTTATTAATCCGATGAATAGGAGTTTTAGCCGCATGATTTTGTGACCGCGGCTAGCGGGGAGAATCCCTTTTATACGACGGTAGGCGAGCTATTCCCCTCTACCAACCCAAAAACCGGGATGGCCGGGCCGGAGACGGACGCGGACTTCACTCTACGGAAGGTGGGCCTTAGCAACGTTACCGTCTTTGACCATAAGGTAGTAAGCCGAAGCTTTTCCAAACCGGTTCAAGCGGTGATTACTCGAGCGCTGGAGACTATCGACAAGACGTGCCTTCGCACATCGGCCTGCTTGGTGAAAGGGGGAGAGCTTATTTTGATGAAAGGCCCTTCAGTAGATGAAGAGCTTCGCGATGTTCTTAAACGTTTTAAGAATCACTTCCGTCTTAAAGAGGACATGAGCTACACGCTTCCCTACACTCCGTTTGAGCGTCGCCTGATAGTCTTGGAAAAGTTGAGTGACCCCGTCATTCCCAAACAGAATGAGGCGGCCAATGAGGGTGCTCACGGTTCTGGCCCCTATACGCGGTGATGCCACCTATCCGCTCTCCTCTAGGGGAAGGGGCGAGTTAAGCGCTTTCGAATGTAAAAGTAACGGGTGACCACCAAACAAACTGGGCTGAGAACTAAGGATCAGTGGCGTAATTTAGTACAGTCGTAACGGTGTAATACGGTGACTGTACGAATTCCTCTGAAGGTTGAAATGTTAACCTGAGGATAAGTAAGACTATAAACACATCCAATGACGGCATCGTGAGCTGTTTTTATAGGATCGACAGTAGCGGTATACGGTTGCCATCCACTGGGAACCGAAGAATCACTCAGGTCGATGTGGCATTGAGTTTGCCCTGACGCCACTGTGCACGATCTGGTTCGCACGGTATTTCCACTTGCGGACCCCCATTGCACTTGAACCACACACTCTTTCGCCTCTGTTCCGGATTGTAGCTGGCCGTTATTGTCCGCCGAGGACCAGTAATCAATATTACAGGTAAACTGTGGGCCTGCTGCAAATGACTCTGCAGCCATCAAAGTGACCAAAAGATATTTCTTAAAGTGATTCATTTTACGTACCGCCTTCTTTATTAATATTTTGTTTTACGGTTTATAGCCAAAAGCGCGTCATGCCCGAAAGAGACTCAAGTACCCGTCAGGAGAGAGAGAAGATCGAACTCTTCTGCTAAGAAACTATCATACCAGCTCCGCAGGGAGGAGTGAGACTCGGTCGGAGTAAACTGCTGAATTCAAAGAAATCGTCGAGAAAAACTTCATATTTTTCACACTTGATTGTTGACAATAGTGACACCAAAAAAAAGCGTCTTAAAGTGGAAGTTTCAATATAATTGGGGCCAAAACGACTGATAACAGACGTGGTCTATCCACTAAAAAATTAAATCGTCACATTCTGCGAACGAAACCCCGATGAAAACCTCTGCTTGTTTTCGTCTTTTCTGTCGATTAATGGCTTCGCCAATGGAAGCCGTCGGAGAGGTCAAAATCCATAAGAATTGCTGCTAGGAAGCAAGAGTGCTGTGCAATAATCAAAAGATGAAAGACCGAATTCCTACTTACGAAGCGTTCTGGCCATTTTACATGTCCCAGCATTCCAAACGCTGGACGAGACTGACTCACGTTTTTGGAACTACGGTCGCTTTACTCGTAGTTTCGTTTTCGCTGTCGACAATGCAATGGGGCGGAATACCGATCGCGCTCGTTATTGGATACGGCTGCGCCTGGTTTTCTCACTTTTTTATAGAAAAGAATCAATGAATAGGAGTTTTAGCCGCATGATTTTGTGATCGCGGCTAGCGGGGACACTCCCTTTTATACGACGGTATGCGAGCTATTCCCCTGTACCAACCCAAAAACCGGGATGGCCGGGCCGGCGGGGGGGTCGGACTTCACCCTACGGAAGTTGAACCTCGGTATTTTTACAGTCCCTGGTACACCACTGAACACGCCCGAGAAGCTCGCGAGTATCCAAACTGGGTGAATTACCAAGGGATGGCCCTCTCGGGCGATGGAAAGACTTTAGCCTTAGCCGCCAACAGACAAATCGGCATCTTCACGTTGAATAGCGACGCCAAAATCGTAAGCCACCGCGTGGTGCGCGTGGAACAGGGTATGGGCGCTGAGACCGATTATCCCTCCATTCATCTTAGCCACGATGGGAACACAATATTGCTAAACATGCGCGAATCGCTTTATTTGAATCATCTGCTCGTACGAAAAGTCGATACGTTGCCGGACCAGATAAAAATTTCGGAATACCAAAGTTCCGAAAGCCGGGTAACCAGCAAGGGTTCCGGGCGGGCGGGAATTACGGTTAGCGCGCTATCGCCGGATGGCAGTCAATTTTCTCACGTGACTGCGAAAGAGTACCTCACGATGGACCGCACTCCCCTGCTTGGCTTTTCAGATGGCAATCGACTGCTAAGCGTAAGAAACCTAAACAGCCGAGAATTCCGTTTCGAGGCCGTGGAAACAGGCCCCCCTGCCGAACGGGCTTTCGAATCCGTGTTTTTCCCCCGAATTGGAGACGAGGGCGTTCCCGACGGAGCTAACCATTATCTGTTGGCGGATAATCTCACCAAACTCGCGGTCATCGGATCTTTCAACAAGTTTTCTATTTTTGCCCGGGAGGGCTCGAAGGGATTTACCCGGCGTGTATTCCGGTATTCCCTGCCCTTGTCATGTCCCGAAGCGCTTTTTGCCCAGCCGGATACCCAGGTGGATGCCGCGGCGTTTTCCGAGGACGGAAGTACGCTACTGCTCGCCTATCGGGAGGGAACGCTGAAGGTTATCGACGTCAAACCGTAATGTACCCGGATCGAGAAGGCCATTCCCATCACCATCGAGCTATTTCCGAAGACTTCCTTCTCAGTGAGCCACTTTTTGATTTGCATGCCCATTCCCCTAAATGCGGGTATTTGACCGTATATTTTCAGATCGAAAAACGTCGTGGATCCGACCTTTGAGTGCATACAAGAACTCCAGATAGCACATCTTAAATTGTATGAAAAATCTGAATCAACTTCTTCGCTTCTTGCTCGAAAATGAGCTGGAATTTGTACTAGTAGGCGGGCTCGCCGGAGTCATCCATGGCTCAGCTCAGGTAACCCAAGACCTTGATATTTGTTTGTTAACGGAAGCCGAAAAAATTAAAGACTTGAGACGTATCCCGATGGGAAGAGCGAAAGACCAGGCAGCGCTAATCGAGCTTATGACAACTAAAAAAAAGTTCAAATGAGGTGCCGGCGTCAATGCGCTCGGGCCGTCTGGTCAAACGCCGTTAATCACTGCAATCGCTCACCGCGGTGCGCCTCTCGTTGAGTTATTTCTGAGCCGGAACGCGAGCCCTTTGTCAGCCGTTACTAACCTATAGATATTTCAAATAGTTGGCCCTATCTCGCCCTTTGGGCAGTGGGTTAAACCTAACTGACTATGGTTTGGGCAAGTTAAGAGTCAGTTTCTTATACGGAAATCCGGATCGTTCTCAAAAGCGTTTAATAGTTTGGCAAACTACGACTTCGTTTCTGCGGCAGGTGACGGCCTGAACGTTGCACACTTATAGAATACGCTTAAAATAAGCCGCCCTTAGGAGACTTTTGAACGGGATACGTTTCGAGGTCTCCAACGTCACGGTCTCTTATCAAAAGTAGAAATCAACTCCCAAAAAAAAGGTGACTAATGCCCTTTCATTCCCCAAGGAACTTGTTTTTGCTTTCGCTTATGTTGGGTCTCCCTTCTCACGTGTTGTGGGGAGCTAGTTTTGAGTACGAAATGCTGGGGCCGCCCGTCGGTGACCAGACGAGATATTCCCCTCGCTATGGAATGCCCTATCAGGATTATGGATTTAGTCCGGCAGGGATCAGCGGAAACCTAGAAAACGAACGGGCAAGTTATCTTAATGCCACGTTGGGGTATTTAAAGGCCCATCGAGTAAATAAGGGTACCGTCGACACCTTTACTAAGTATGCGGGAAAGATGATTCACGATCCCAATGACATCGGTCGCCAAATTGATTTAGCTTACGAGGTCCTTCAACGCCATTGGGCCTCCTGTGGTGGCTGGGCTGCTCAGACTGCAGCGCAATCCTGGGCCGGACATTTTTACGCAACGGCCGAGCCAAGTACTTGGTACGAGTGCGGGACCACAGCGGGTTGCGCTTGGATCGGTGGCCTAACCGCCGGAAACCGCATTTTTGCAGCGAACATGTATGTTGGCCATTTAGAGAACCCAGCTCATGCCTATTTAAATACGTTTTATGATCTTATTAAATGGGAAATGGGAAACGCCTTCGGAATCGTGGGCGGTTATTATCCCAATACGGTCGATCAAGAGATTGGTTCGCAATCCCCGTGCGGGCATCCCCGCACGAGGGCCAGAAATTCAAATGTGGCAACACACGAAGACATTCCCATTCATATCAAATTGAACGTCATTAATTATGATCGCGATCCTTTGGCCTATTCCGTAAAGAAGCCTGCCCATGGAAAACTTAAGGGAAGGGCACCAAATTTGGTCTACTACCCTGACCATGAATTCACGGGAGTTGATAATATTGTCTTTCAAATTAATACCGGCGAATACAAATCCAATGGTCGAGTTTCCGTTCGCGTTCTTCCTGTTGTCGATCATCCTATTGCGGTGAGCCAACATCTTAGTACGAAGGAAGATGTGGCACTCAAAATATTGTTAAAAGGGAAGGATAGGGATAAGGACATTACCTATAAAGTCGTCGGCCATCCGGTGCACGGAAAGCTTACGGGAAAAGCCCCACATCTTATTTATATACCAAGTAAAAATTTTCACGGGTCTGATCAGTTCCCCTTCCAAGTTGTTGACGAAAAGGCGACCTCAACCGGCTTGATTCGTATCTCAGTCTTAGCGGTGAACGACCCTCCGATTGCCAAAAATGAGAGAATTACTGCTTATGAAGACCACCCCGTTCACATTTCACTCCTAGCCACGGATGTAGATCACGACACGCTTCACTATAAAATCATGGTGCCGCCGTCCCATGGAAAGATCAGCGGTACCGGTGCGAACCTTCAATATCTTTCAGAGGAAAATTACAACGGAAACGACTCGTTTATCTACCAAGTGAGCGATGGGAAACTGGCTTCGCAAGGACACGTCTCCATTAAAATTCTTCCAGTGAATGATCCGCCAATTGCCATTGATGAAGAGGTGCAGACCGAGCCCAATAAGGCGGTAGGTATCGTATTGACCGCCACCGATGCAGACCATGATCCATTGAAATATCAGGAATTGACCCAACCGTTGCATGGTTCGTTGTCTGGCAAGGTGCCAAACCTCCACTATACGCCCGCTCGGGACTACGTCGGAGAAGACAGCTTCAAATTTGAGGTGAGCGACGGAAAGCTGACTTCGACTGGCCAGGTGAGTATCACCGTACAAAAAATGGTAATTAAAAAGCCAGGCCCTCTGCACGCGGGCACGCAAGAGTAACTAAATTCTATCGCGTTTCACGCGACAGAATTTATCCTGAGGGAAGCGAAGGATCTCGTTGCACTTGGCGGAGGCTCCGTCTAAAGGCGCTTCCGTTGGAAATGGGCTCCCTTGTTCCCCTTTTTCTTTTTTGATCAACTCCGACACTGGGATTTTCACACGGACAAAAGGTCCAGAGCCGCTTGCCGCAATCGCTTCGCTGGGCATCCCTAAGATAACGGCCGCTGAGAGAAAAAAGAGGGTGCTCCAGTAGACCAGCGAAAGCGACGGAGCCACCATTGCCCGTAAGCGGGGAACTTGCACCGTATCCCAGAGTGTTCTGCCCACACTAAACAGGACCACGTTTTTCAATATGTACTGACCGGTAAAAGTCGGCACCAATGGAAATGATTACCTGCCGTGATCGTAAGCAGCCATAAGCTCATGATAGTGCTTTTCATCGCGCGTGGCGCCTGCGTATAGGCAAATTCTAAGCCCGTGATCGACACCATGACCTCGGCCATCGTTAGCACGATGTACTGGGGAAACTGCCAACCCACACTTACGGTTTGGCCGCCATTAAGAACCATTCCGCCACCCATGCGGCGCAACGGTGTCATCTTAACGCCTAGTTTCTCCATCATGGGGTAGAGCCCAAAACTAAATAGCGGAATAAGAATCATCACCATGATCGGATTTAGAGCTGGGATCTGAGAGGCTTCAAAAGTCATTCCTAAAAAATGAAGTGATCGGGTAGACCGCCCCGTTTCCAGGGCGGCCCCACCACAGAACGGAGCATGCAGATTTCCCGCACTCCGCTCTTCGAAGAGAGTCTGATTACAGCC
>JAYVQZ010000038.1:0-11989 GCA_043776735.1 Deltaproteobacteria bacterium
ACGATCGCATGAACCGTTTGCCGCTATTAACTGCGGTGCCATTCCTGAATCCTTGCTTGAATCGGAACTCTTCGGCCATAAAAAGGGATCATTCACCGATGCCAAAGCAGACAGAAAAGGGATATTTGAACTCTGCAGCAACGGAACCCTCTTGCTGGATGAGGTTGGTGATATGCCTCTGTCGTTGCAGGTTAAATTATTGCGGGTGCTTCAGGACAAAGAAATTCGACCCGTGGGCTCGGGTGAGTCTATTAAAGTTTCCACACGCGTTATAGCGGCCACTCACCGAAACTTGGAAGAAGAGGCCACCCAGGGTCGTTTTCGTTGGGATCTCTATTATCGACTCTCCGTTTTAAGAATTGATATAGCTCCGCTTCGCGAACGACGAGAAGACATTCCGGCTCTTGTGGAACATTTTCTTACGCAATTCAATGAACGATTTAGCCGTAAGGTGCAGTTTCCACGACCCGAAATTATGGCCCGTTTCCAGACCTATGATTGGCCGGGAAACGTTCGTGAGCTTCAAAACATGATCGAGCGTGGTGTCGTTCTGGCTCAGGGAGGAGAATTGAATCTGAATGATCTCTTTTCCCATCCAGCTAGGCCCGTTCCTCCGCCGGAAGCAGTCCCCGCTGAAGCGCAAGGAACGCTGCCAAATTATCACCAAGCGAGGGACATCTTTACCCGAACTTATTTAGTACAATTGCTCCGCGCGTCTCAAGGTAACGTGTCAGAAGCGGCACGAATTTCTGGACAATGCCGACCTCAGCTCTATCGGGTCCTCAGCCGTCTTGGACTGAATCCAGACGAGTTCAAGCCTCATTAATCTTGCTCTATTTGGTGGTAGCCGGTGGGAAGAGATCTTGCTCTCTCCCACCGGTCTAATAGGGCAACTTACACTAAGGCTTCGGGCAGACGCCTTAGTTGCCCATCGTTGCTAGGAGTCGGGTGTGTCTCGTAGTCTCCAACGAAAGAAAACCATTATCTTTTACAAAGGGAATCTTCGTTTCTCTCAGTTGTCCCGCGCCAAATTGGTTTGCGGTTTTAGCTACCACACCCACTTTTACGTTCTGAAGGCTCAAGCTTGCGCCAGTGGCAAAGACTAAAGTCGCGTAAAGCACTTGTGTTGTCCAATTTCCCATGTGCCCTCCCTGTCGATCCATATCATCAAGCTGTGCAACAGCCGTGCCGCAATCAAGATGCCCAAAATGGTCACTTTAGCCCCAACTAATTAAAATTCTTCCCCAAATCATGTCCCAGATTGATTCACATCGGCATAGTGGTTTGAAATAAAGAGACACCCTGGCTCGCTCCAAATCAGCTGGTAGCACAACTATTGCTCAGTGGTTGAAAAGAGTGCGGGGATTTGGCGTCATTTCTGTTAAGTAATCGTCGATAGGGAGACGGATTTGGAACCTTTATCGCCCCAAGTATTTGACCGCAATTCATCTGCCGCCTTTACGGTCGGCGTGGCTCCTAAAACCAAATTATTAGGGCTCTTGGCAGAAGATTCGCCAGCGGATCGGTACCTTGTCCGTAAGTACCTTTCTCATTCCCCTAGTTTTGAAATCAATTTGGTGGAAGTTGATACTGTTAGTGAAACCATTCGTTGTTTGAAAGAAGGCCGATTTCAGTTTTTGCTGTTGGATCTTCGCCTAAAAGATGGCGGCGGTACAGAAATTCTCGAGCGTTTGGGACATGAGTTTCCCTCCTTACCCACCATCATTCTTACCGGACTAGATCAAATTGAAGTTGCGGTTATGGCGATGCGCCAGGGAGCCCAGGACTACCTCAGCAAGGACGCCATAAGCACCGACTCCCTAACGCGTGCCATTTGGTACGCTATGGAGCGCCACCAGGTCGTTGAGAAGCTGGCGCGGGCCAAAGACCACGTGGAGAAGGCGGATCGCGCAAAAACCGAGTTTCTGGCCAATATGAGCCATGAAATGCGAACCCCGCTGAGCGTGATTTTGGCCAGCGTCGACTTATTGAACTGCGAAAAAGGGTCTTTCTCCAAAGAGGCCATGATGTCCATTGAAATGATCCGGAGTAACAGCCATCACCTACTTTCCTTAGTAGACGGCCTGCTGGATGTGACTCGTCTAGAGTTGGGGATTCTATCAACCAAAACAAAACGATTTTCTCTTCTAAACGAGCTGGCGCCAACCTTTCATTCACTAGAACTAGTCGCCAAGAAAAAGGGAATCCACTTTGAGGTTTCCTCAACCATTGAACCCACTACTGAATTCACCACGGATCCCATTCGTCTTACGCAGGTGCTATTTAACGTGGCAGGGAACGCGATTAAGTTCACTGACGAGGGAAAGGTTTCGGTGGAGGTTTGTGTGGCTGCCTCCGATCCCCGTTTGCTTACCTTTCGGATCTCGGATACCGGCCCTGGAATTCTTCCCGAACATCAAACGCAGTTATTTACCCCGTTTTTTCAAGGGGATTCCTCCCCTGCCAGGCGCCATGGAGGAGCCGGGCTTGGGCTGGCGCTCACCCACCGAATCGCCAAGGCGCTAGGAGGCGATATTCGCCTCGTTAAAACCTCCTTAGTTGAGGGTACCGTTTTTGAATTCTCTCTTCCTGATCGTTGCGCGGAGACGGCCAACAAAGAAAAAGCCATTGCCGCAACCCCAACAGATTCCGCATGTCTTTTGCTGCGCGGACGTAGGATCCTATTAGTCGAAGACTGCACGGACAATCAGAGGCTCATTCGGTTTTTCATCGAACGAGCCGGAGCAAAAGTTACCATTGCCTCCGATGGAATTGAGGGCGTTGAAGCAGCAATGCGAGAGGATTTCGACCTGGTCCTAATGGACATGCAGCTCCCTATTCTGGATGGCTATGGCGCCACCAGAGAATTACGACGATTAGGCTTCAGCAAGCCAATTATCGCGTTGACGGCCCATGCGATGGGAAATGAACGAGAGAAATGCCTCGCTGCTGGGTGCAGTGAATACATAAGTAAGCCGTTTGAACATCAAGAATTCATTCTTAAACTAGCCGCTCAGGCCCATCACTATTATTGATAATCAGAATTAGTCGCTAATTGTTGTGGGGAATCGTGAAGTAAAACGCGGTGCCTTTACCAATCTCGGATTCTACCCAGATTTTTCCACCGTGAGCCTCTACTACACGTTTGCAAATGGCTAAACCAATCCCCGTCCCCCCATATTTCTGTCTATCGTGTAGCCTCCGAAAAGGGATAAATATATTTACCAGGTTCTCTGCTTTCACGCCGATGCCATTATCTTTCACCACAAATAGCCAGTTTTCTTTCTGGTCCTTTACTGAAACGGAAACCATCGGTGTGGTGCCTGGTGCACAGAATTTAACGCTATTACCGATCAAATTCTGAAATAGTGACGTTAGCTCCATCTCGTCTCCAGAGACCATGGGCAATGGGGCGGTCGTCACCTGTGCGTTCGTTTCTTTAATCACCTCCCCAAGATTACGAACTGACGAATCAAATACTTTTTGGCAATTTACCTGCCTGAAGGTTTTGGCACTTTTTCCCACATGAGAATACTCAAGCAGATCCCGTATCAACCCCATCATTCGCTTAGCGCCATCCACCGCAAAGGAAAGGTACTCGTTCCCTGTTTTATCTAACTGATGGCCGTATTCGCGTGATAATAGCGAGCAAAAATTAGCCACTACACGAACCGGTTCATTTAAGTCGTGTGAAGCAACCGCCGTAAACCGTTCTAAATCTTCATTGGACCTGGCCAGTTCAGCCAAAGTCGCCCTCAATTTGGCGTCTTCAACTCGCCTCTCGGTGACATCTCTGATTGCCGCAGCCGTTAGACTTTCATTTCCCACTTCCACTGGGGCCAAAGAAATATCGACAGGGAATTCGGTGCCATCCTTTTTAAGTCCTACAATGTTTCGATTGGATCCCATGGCCCTTGCTACCGATTTACCAATATACCGCTCGTGCTCTTTGACGTGCTGTTTCCTATAGCGCTCTGGAATCAGTATTTCCATGTGCTTCCCTGCGAGCTCACCCACTTCGTATCCAAATAACTTGGCTACGCCGACGTTGGCCAAAACGATGTCCCCCCGTTGATTCACAAGGATCATACCGTCGGGGGAAGACTCAAGAAGTGTCTTAAACCCAGAAGGCAAATGAAGTCCGTGGGCCAAAGAGCGCGGTAGAATCCGAAGACTGCCATCTATCAGCGAAATATCGCTGGTAGGGGGAACAATATATACGTGGTTTGCTTGAACTTTTACCGAATCCTTTACCTCGGAAACTGCCATTTTTGTCGACGTAGCAAGACTATTGGGCAACTCACTTTCGGGGGAGGGGTCGAGGTGTGGGACAACTACGACGGCCATGCCCGCAAGGCGAGGCAAGTTCTTGAGCAGCTCTCTTACCGATTCTAGCGGGCTATCTGAACCGTCAATTCCCATGCTAGGCAATGAAGGAGTCAACTCTTTGGTGGCGACCGGAACTGCTGCTTTGTCGAGCTCACTTCTTTTTTTCGTCATTTTTCTCCGCCTCTCTCTGAGACACGCGAAGGTTAACCTTATTTACTAATTTTGGCCTCTCCGCAAACCTTTTTGGGCCCTATTTCGCGCCATTGCGCTCGCCGTAGTTTTCCAATCCGTAAAAGCCAGGCCTCGAACACGGGGTTGGCATGGGATCCAAAATAAGGCATAGTCCTCGGCTTTTAGCCCCAGCCACCATTGGCGCTAGTGGAGTACAGCTTTGGAACACGCCCCATTTTTTGAACTTTTACACGTTGAAGACAATCCTGCCGATGTGCACTTGGTGGGGCTTGCCTTCAAAGACCTAAAATCCAAAATAAACGTCACTGTGGTCAGTAATGGGGACGAGGCCTTCGACTTTTTAAATCGAGTTGGCAAATTCGCTGAGGCTCCGGTTCCCAACCTTGTTCTTCTCGACATCGGAATACCCGGCTTGGAGGGGCCAGAGGTGCTCAGGCGGATCAAAACCGACGAGAAGCTGAAAGTTATTCCCGTGGTGATCCTCTCCAGCTCCCAGAGCGAAACTGACATTCGACAGTGTTACCTTCAACACGCCAATGGTTACATTTCAAAACCTGACGACGCGGATGGCGTGTTTGAAATGGTTCGTGCGATCGAACATTATTGGTTTCGAACGAATTTATCGTTTCCCATCTCGGTATTGGTTCGCTGACAAGGCCGTTCGAACAGTTTGGCCCGGCCTGTATTTCATTAGAACATCACTGTCGGGGAATGTCCTGTCTTGAGACATTTTTACCGAAATTCAGGGAAAAAGATCCCGTAAATTATAGCGATTGAGACCCCAACCCTAAACGCCTGAGAGATCACCGGGACGTCTTTCCTCTTTTTTTCGGTACGCGCCTTGCAGTCTAGTTGGGTATGAAAAAGAAAAAAACGAAGTCTGGAGTCGATATTTCCAGCACTCTGGGTATGAAATTAACTCATGAGCCGACAGCGTGGCTTGTAGTTGCTAATGGCGGAGGAGCCAAAATCTTTGAATTCAAAGAAAAGGAACTAAAGCAAATCCGGGATTTCCCTTACCCCGAAGGAAAAATTAAGGGCAGTGATCAGGTTAGCGACCGCCCAGGACGAAGTTTTGAAAGCTGGTCAGGCGCCAGGGGTGGGCACCAAGGGTCGGGCCCTCGTCATTCAATGACTTCTCAAGAATCGCCCACAGATCATGCGCTGAAGTCTCTTTGTAAGACTATTGCGGGATGGTTGGAATCGGCACGAAAAGAAAACCAGTTTGAAAAACTGATTCTAGTTGCCGAACCACGCCTGATGGGAAGACTAAAATCGAATTTGAGCAATCCTACGACAAGACTGATCACTCTTGAGAAAGAGAAAGATTATTGCTGGCTCACAAAGCCAGAATTAGAAAGTCGTTTGCATTCTCTGCTGCCGGGTAAGGCGGTCGCAAAAGAACGTCGGCTCCCTGCCCCTCAGGGAGCTTTTCGCATTCCCAAAAGTATGTAAGACCACCGACCGACTAGCGAGTTGCTAAATTTCTTTTGGGGTCAATTACCCGTCCGTTGTCGTCCCATTTTAATTTCCCTGGCTATTTCCAATCCCACGGTTGTTTAAAGTAGCAGTATTGAATAGCCTCGAGATAGGCGACGGTTTTTCCAACAAATTCTGAGCCTTCTTTGAAGGGTGCATAACCCTCCGCCACGAGCAAGCGTTTACCAGTAGGAGCAACATAAATACGCAGCCGAAATCCGCGGCGGCTGGATCCCCCACCGGACTCCCCTTTTTGGTCAAAAAACACGGAGTCGCGAGTCAAAGGACGGTCCTCCAACGGAGTACTGGCAAGAATGCTCAGGCCCGGATCGGAAGCCGCCAAAAGGCTCTTTATTTCGATAACTGAATTCCCCTGCATAAGATCATACTTGTTTGCTTGAGCTAGGGTTGGACTTGCGAGTAGGTCGGTGGCTGTCGTGGTGGTCAATATAGCGGCCCTGGTGGTTTGCCCTTCAACCGACAAACCCAAGAGGGCTCCCACCTCTGACTGGGGTGAGGATCGATAGACACATCGGCCTACCCAACCGGAATTCTTCCCAATGGTCGGCAAATCTGGCAATGCCGCGTTGTCGAACAATGCTTTAATCGTCGAGAAGCGATCTCGGGTTACCTCATTGGCCAAGGCGTCACTGATCGCCGGAAACTCGGGAGGAAGGCTATCGACGGCCTGTGGTCCGATGGGTTCATCTACGAGTTCCAAGTAGGCATGATTTGCCACCTCCGGCTGATTGAAAAATTTGGCGTAAAGGCCAGGATAGCGCACTTGAGGCAATTGGATTTTCGGCGGAGTCAACACCTTCGGTGCCGCGTGGATGGGTGTTGGTTCTGGGGGTAAATTCGTAGCTTCGGCCTTAGGAACGCCAAAGTGAATGGTTTGGCCGTCGTAATAGTAGTGCGTTGCGCCCCTAGGCACCGGTTGACCATTGATCGCAACGACTCCGCTATCGATACTGTAAATTTGAGCCCGTTGCCTTGAAACTCTTGGTTGCGGAGAAATAGTTCCCTGCTCCGGGTAATCTCCCCCAAGATAGCTCTGTTCAGCGCCAGGGGAATAATAGCCACCTCCAATAATAACGGTTTCCCCGTGGCCTACGTAACTTCGTGATTGTGACCTTTGTGCCGCCTCGTAAGAATTCTGACGACTGATTGAACGTTGAACCTCTGCGCGCTGAGCAGCTTCTGCAGCATACTGCCGACTAATCGCCCTTTGATTCTCAGCTCTCTGGGCCGCTTCGGCTGCGTAGTGGCGGCTCATTGCCCGCTGGTTTTCGGCGCGTTGAGCAGCTTCAACAGCATACTGGCGGCTCATCGCTCTCTGGTTTTCGGCTCTCTGAGCCGCCTCCGCAGCATAATAGTTAGAACCACCGCCGTATCGGCTTGAGTAGGATTGTTGAGCCACTGCCAACGAACTGGTCAAAAAATACGACAGTAAATAGATAGCGACAGTAAGGTTCTTCATCGGGAATTACTCCAGCGTTTGTGAAACACACAATAGATAATGGGTTCTAAAAACTTTAGGAACCGGCCAGCATGCTTCACACCCTGATGGATGGCATTGCCTTCTACGACATAAGCGCGATTTCCCAATAGACTCGTGTGGCTTTTAAGAGGATATCCGCGCTCAAAACCTCCCTCCGGCGTCTGCCGCTTTACGTCGAAATAGTGAGCATCCAGCGGAAGAGGTCTGGCAAAATGTACTGCATAGCCCACTGCATTTTTTGGGATCCTCGTAACGCGAATTGAAAAATCGTTGGGGCTAGGTGTTTCTCCAAACCAAAAGAAGGGAAGACTCCAGGCGCCCCGAGTGAGCCAGTGGATTTTTTGGGAACGATGAATGATTTGATACCTAATGGCTCCCTCGGGAGCGCGTTCGCCTTGAATCTGCTCCGGGTACGAGGTGAAGAACTTGGGATGGGAAACGTAAGGTTCCGCCCCATGAGTTTCATGCCCGAAAGATAAAGACAATAGGAGGCTAATTAGGATTTGAACCACAAGTTTGCTCCTCATTCCGCTTCCTCACTTAGCCGAGTGCAACTCGATGCGAAATAGGTCGTGGTAAGAGTCACCCTTTTCGGCACCAGGAGTGACTTTTTCAACGACGAAGGTAAGGACACTTTCCGCACCAAGCTGTCCTTTTATTAAGTGGGTGCCCTCTTTACTTTTCTTACAGGCAGTTTCGTTCTCGTCTTCCCCGATAACGCATTCCAATTTCACCGAAGGTTGGCCCTTTTCGGTGAGGAGCGGGGAAATCACATTTTCAAGAAAGGGTGCTGCCAGGAATTCAAAATCCGCCACATCACCAACAAAGGACAAACCGTTGGTGGCCATGGTCCAAGGCTCGGCCTCGGGACCGTAGCTAATGACAACACGGCCTTCGGTCATCGCCGGATTGTGATGGCGAGCCAACGCCACACCCTGAACAATTCTTGGATTCGTGGGGCGCTGTCCAGGATGGAGTTTGAAGAGGTGAATTTGCAAGGCGCGGCTTTTAAAATGTTTGTGATAGTTCACCGACTGGCTGGACGCATCGTTCAGGCTCACGGTCTTATGTAGAGCTTCCAAATGGCTGCGATTGCCAATCTCAACGAGGTAGGAGGTTTCTGTCCCCTTCTTGAGCAGATAGCGCGACACTGGAGCGTCTTTAGAAATCGACTTTAATCCAGTAAACGGTTCTTGGGGAAGGTAGTCGGCACCAATAATGACCTTACTCTCCGCGAGCAGGCTCCTTAGTTTTCCGAGCATAACGTCAGTTGCCAACGAATACTCAAACTTATCAGGGGTGATCTCTTTCCAGGTCTTAGTGGCTTCATCCAACTGCCTAGTCCCGCGTTCGAATTTAATCTGTAGCGGAATTTGCGTTCGTTCGAACGCCTGAGTTCCTGAATCAAAAATGAAATAGCCTTTGGTGCGGCGCAACGGATCCCGAGAGATTAGAGCCTGCGGGAAATAGCCAAGAACCTTGCCCTTTCCATACTGAGCAAGCGTTGCTTCAGTCACTAGGACTGCGGCGTTATCATCGCTAAAGTCCTGAGCTGTCACAGACGGCGAGAGCCAGAGGGTTGCGACCACAAAAAGCGAACCACAAAATCCGACCTGTTTACGATTCATTACTTTTTTTCCTCATTCTTAAAGGGATTTTTCTTTCCGTACCAAACGATGGAACCAGACATCGGTTTCGAAACCAGCACTCCGCCCAAGACATAGCTTAATCCGCCGACGTCCTGGTCAGGTATAGCAAGGCGGAAAAAACGCTCCGCCGTTTTGGAATACCACGACACCGCTGTCGCTTCCGAAAACGCATGGGGCGACCTGTCGGCAATAAGAAACCCATCCGGGATTGCAGTCAGGTAATGGGGTGCTCGTACCGACCAATCGAGATGCCCCACCTCCGTCCAGTTTTTATCCAAGGGTCGCTCGTGGCCCAATAGAGCGCTCACACCGGAGTGAGTGGTTTCCATCATGCGAAACCAACCTTCATTCCCCTTGCGGAGACTAAAAAGAATAGTCCCCTGGCTTAAGGCGAATTGGGTGCTGAGATTGCCCTTCATAGAAACGGCCAGAACTGAGTGTTGTGTCGGTTTGTCAAAAACAACGGAGTCAAAAAACACGTGACCTTCCGATTGAAAGACACCGTTCAGTTCGTTCTCCCTGAGCGCGTACCCTACGTGTTTTATTTCTGGGCCTCGCGGTAGTTTCAACGTGGATCGCTTGAAAGCAACCCGAGACCGCATGCGGGCAGTCGAGTCAAGAGGGGCCAGTTGCAACGTTTTGCCATCTATCAGACGACCAACGGCGATGTCATTTTGATCGCTTTTTGTAACGACATACGTCGTTTGCCCCTCGGTGATAAGGGTGAGAACGCATTTTAGCTCTGCGATTCTGGTCTCCCGCTTCTCCGTTAGGTTATAGCGATACAGGTCTATGGCGGGACAATCCTCTTCCTTGCTACTTTCTAAGTTTTTCCCTTCGGAATAAAAAAGAGTATCGCCAACCAAAACGGCCATTGCCGGCTGATTTTTACTGCTGGTCAAAAGGGGAACCGAAAGCAGTTCCCCCTTTAAAGAAACCGGTTCTACAGCCAACCCAAGCAGCGGGGTAAACAATAGGGTTAGGACTATTCTCATTTGGTCTCCTGCAGTGAGAATTCCAAAGCCGCGGGTCCGACACCAAGGTCAGGGCTGGCCACTGCGGCGTCGAGACTCACTGCGATCGTGAACTCCGTAATCAAGGCCTTCTTTTCATCCTCGGACCAGGCGCGAAAGCTCCCTGGAACCGCGCCGTTGGCTACCACTTGAACCTTCGCGAAACGCCCCTCCGGCGAGGCAATGGCGATTTTGAGAACCTCTTTATGGATAACAAATAGCGTGGGGGTCCTGTCTTTGGACTGCAACTCAGAATCAGTTACGATTAGATCGGCAGTTCGGATTTCATTGCCTGGAGCTTTATTCACATCAAAGTTGAGGCTTTCTGCCTTTTGTATCGTGGTGGCAATGATGGCTAAGGAATCCTGAGTGCACGCGATCGCATCTAAGGACCCAACCCCGAGGGCGTTAAAGAGGATCTTTCCATCGGCCTTGCGAGCTACGATAATTTCACTCTCTCCATTTTTTATAAAAACATACGCTTTGCATCGTTCTGGAGCCATGATCGCCCTCGCCAACTTCACGGCAGACACAGCGTTCGCATCGGGCTTTAGGGCCAATCGTTCCCGAACTTCCTTTGGGATCATTAATGGATTTAACGCACGTTTTAGCTGACGAGTCCAACGAGCGGCAGCTTCATTTTGGGCGGCTTGTGACTTCTGTACTAACGGTTTGACTAAATCGTCCACGTCTTTGAAAGACCAGTTGATGCGGATTTGCTTTCCCCCCACACTAAAGGTTTGGTCATCTACAAGAGTCACACCGATGAGATCTTCCTTTTTCTCAGAGAACAACGCCTTTAGGACAGCCGGCAGACGAGGATTGGCACGATAGCTTAATGCAGCCCCTGTCGTATCCACGGGCTCATAGAGGATGTCGCCAAAGTACTCCGCCGGCGCCCGATACCTGTTTTGGACTAGCCCAGAGAGAAGCGCCTGTTCCATTTTTATTTGGGTGGCGGTAGGCAGTAGTAGGGGAATACCGGCAACCCTATAGTGAAAGGTTACTTTAAGCGGTTTTCCTCTAAAGAGAATGTCACCAGTATCGGAGAACGAGAACCCTTCCGCATAAGTTCCGCCAATGACGTCGTTGACCTCTACATGTAGAATTAACGCCATCGCGTCTGTAGGCGGCAAAACAGTTCCACCGAGGCTAAAGGTCATTTCAACTTTTTGTCCTTCCGCTAATTCAGAAAGACTGCGCCCCTTGGCTCCCTGAGGCTGACTTAAAACGGGGGGAACGGTTCGATTGGCAACGGCCAATAAGGAGTAAATCTCATCAGCTGATTTCTGGGTGGTCTTCGCCCTCTCCTCGGCGAGCGTTGCCAACTGTTGTTGGAATTTTTCCGACATCGCTGCGCTTTTGACAGAGTGGTCGGCGAGTTGTTCGCTCTTGGCCTGATTCATGTTCTTTGTTTCGGCCTGAACAGAATGCTCGTGAGATGAAACAGCATCAAAATAGCCATTCAACGCGGCAATACGTTCATCTTCAATGGATGCCAAGACGAAAAGACGGCTTGCCTCCTGGGCTTTCCGTTTCTCATCGTGAGCTTTAAGCATCTGACTCACTTGTTCGGTGTATTGCTCACGGGCCTTCTCCTGAATTCCCGCAAGCTCTCTATCTAATTCAACGACTCTTGCAGAGTTGTCTGTGGAAACCTTGTTCCGCTTTGCGCGCAAAACTGTCAGCTGCTGTTGGAATTTTTCATTTAACTGAGTCTCAATTGCGGCAAGCTCCATCTGTCTTTTTCCGTGAGTAGCTCTTAATTCCTCTCGGGCAGTCTGGAGTTTCTTTTGTTCGTTTTCGTATTCAGTGCCAAAAGTCTT
>JAYVQZ010000039.1:0-3051 GCA_043776735.1 Deltaproteobacteria bacterium
CGCGGCCCATATCCAAAATATTTCGGATCATGGCATCCACGGAGCGGGCGCTGATTTCAAAATCCGCCGCAACCTTTGCCCCCAGTTCCCGGACTTCCCTATGGTTCACTTCTTGGAGACGCACCAGTGCAAGCTGCACTAAACGAAATGGCTTTCGGATGTCGTGGGCGAGCATTTGGGCGGTTTGAGCGATAGCGGCGTTTCTCTCGTTTTCCGACATCTTTTCCAGAAGCGGACGCAGTACACGCGATTCCACCCTTGAAACCAGAATAAACTGGGTAAATACCGCCGCAATCGAGCCCATCAAAAGGACTACGAGAAGCATCGGAGGAAAGAGGTCCCAAAAACGCGTGGGCCTACTCACGGCGTATCTTAGTTTGGCCAACTCCTTATTACCCGCTCTCACGTTACTTTCCTCATATTTGAGTTGTGGAGGTGGCAAAGTCTGACTTGAGCAACCTGAAATAAGGTGCTCTTCCCCAGTGGGTGGTTTTATTAGAAATTCAAGGCAGGCAACGCCGCCTGGGTATTTTTCACGCCAGTTGGAGAGAATGGAATCCATACGAATCTTCAGTGCTTGGTCCTGTCCCATGAAGACTTCTTGGCTGATGAGAGTCGCTTGCGAGAGAACCACATCCTTTAGCGCGCTCTCGGTATTTCTTAGCTGACCCTGGCGCTCCTGATGGAGAATGAAGGCCATTGCGCCCAGCAGTAGGGCCGCCATGATTCCGAGAGGAAGCCATGTAGTCTGGCGAAGTCTCCGTTTTAGGGTGTCTAGCGAGGGTGAATTCATTACTCGTACCTCCGCCAGTAGATAACATCTCCATTTTTTACTCGGTATAATTCGAGGGGCTTAATGGGATCTCCATCGGAGCCATAATGGATCGGCCCCGTCATTCCAACGTAGGGGATTGAGCGGATTGTCTTAATGAGTTCTTCGCCGCGCGCATCTGGCTTTGCTTTCAGCGCACGGATGACCAGTTCGATGGCATCATAGGCCGCCATCGTGGTCATGGAAGGTTCATACTTGGCACAATGCTTCTTATAAAGCGGCAGGAATCTTTGGGATTCAGGACTGGTAAATGTTCCATCCCAGTGCTTCGGATAAACGAACTGAATAAGATCGGAAGTAGGAGCTATCATCTCAAGAAACTTTGGCTTCCCCTCGATGGTGTCACTTGCGAGCCCCGTAAGGGCAGCCTTACGGTTCACCAGCTCGACGTAGACAGACGCCAACTGTGCTTGCGATATGGGAACAAAGACTAGGTCCGGCGCGGAAACGAGAAACCGGTCCACCAGTCCTTTAAAATCCGTGAACCCTTCTACAATTGGGTAATCGGTTACTTCGATGCGTGGATTCATTTTTTCAATATCTTTGCGAAACTCCGTGCCTAAGAAGTCGGAATACTTCGTTGAGGTATTACGGATGATGACGATTCGCTTGGCTGAAAGTTCCGTCGCGGCAAGCCTGGCTAATAAAAATGCCTGCCGCCCATCGTTGAATGGAATGCGAGTGACAAACTTTTTCCCTAGCGTTACCCCCGGATTTGTCGCCGTAGGAACCACGAACGGGATGCCCCCTTTTTCAAGGACAGTTCCCGCCGCCAGGGCATCAGCGGAAACTAGAGTTCCGACCGCTGCATCATAGCGCTGGCTCACCACCTTCTCGGCGGCCTCAATCGTTTTGAAAATATCCCAATCTTTGTTTATCAGCGTGTAGGAGATATTCACCCCTTCTTGCCGTGCCCGCTTGATTGCGGCCTCGGTAATACACGCGCCTTCGAGCCCGCAGGTGCAATTGAAATGGCCGATAGTATGGTTGGGATAGATTGCGGCCACGCGAAAGGCGTTGCCCCCCGCGAAAACCGAAAACGAAAAGATTAGAGAAAGTGTTGCTAGCAATGCCTTCATTTGGCCCCCCTTTTGTCATTTGTGGGTTTTAAGGTCTTTGGCCTCCGGCCGCCCCGTCCCTTCACCATTCCCAAGAGATCAAATTTCTTGAGGAACCTGTGAAAGGTACTGTGGGAAAGTCCTAGCTTCTGGGCGGCGTGCCGTTGCGAACTGGAACTGTCGAGAGCTTTGACGATCACTTCGCGGGTAATTTCTTCGGCATTTTGCCGGATGTAGGACACGGGGCTGGGCGATCCAAACCCCGTGTGATTTACGAAAAACTTGGCATCCAAGTCGTCCGGGGCAATTGAGTTACCGGGATTGGTAGCGCAAATTTGCTCGATGGTGTTTTCAAGCTCTCGAATATTTCCCGGCCATGGATACCTGCGCAAATAATCAATAGTTTTTGATTCAAGGCATTTTTGAGTCTGCCCAGGCTTTGTGCTTCGTGCGATAAAATACAAAAGGAGCGGGAGAATATCGTCCTTGCGATCTCTCAGTGGTGGGATTTCAATACGTAAGACATTGAGTCGGTAATAAAGATCTAAAAGGAACTCGCCACTTTTAATTAAAGCTTGGAGATTGGGCTTGGCTGCGACCACCAATCGGAAGTGGACAGGTATTTCCTTGGTGCTGCCCACGGGACGAACGGTTTTTTCCTGTAGGACGCGGAGAAGTTTTTGCTGGGCCTTGAGACTTAGCGTGTGGACTTCATCTAGGAATACGGTCCCTCGGCCCACTTCTTCGAAAACGCCTTTTTTATCCCTCGATGCCCCGGTAAAAGAATCCTTCTCGATTCCGAATAATTCCGACTCCATGAGGGTCGCCTCGCCGTTGTAGCTTGCGCAATTGACGGCTCGAAACGGATAGCGATTTCCGTCATGTAGGGATTTAGCGATTTTTTCTTTTCCGGTTCCAGACTCCCCAGTGATTAGAACAGTGCTACTTTCCGAGCGATACTTCTTAACGAGTCGCGCGACGGAAGCCAGTTCAGACGAAGAACCCACGAGACCGATTGAGCCGATATCCTTTTCGCTCTCATCGGGGATGAAAGCACCACTTACCCGCCTGTTATCCCGATATAGGTCGCACCATTTTTTTACGATCTCAAGAAACTGTGCTTCCTTCGTTCCCTTGTCTACGAACTCGACGGCTCCGGCC
>JAYVQZ010000040.1:0-11975 GCA_043776735.1 Deltaproteobacteria bacterium
GCCGAAAACCCGATTCTTATGGAAAGGCCTATTATTTCCAACGGAAAACGGGCGGTGATCGGACGGCCCTCCGAAAAAGTTTTGGAAATTTTATGGTAAATTTAATTTCGCGATCATTAGGTCCAGGGTGTTGTCTATTCTTCTTTTAGGGCGACAATAAATCCAAATCTGTTTTCTGCAGATCTATGTAAACGCTTGCCTAGAAATGCGGCGTACAAAGGGTCATTTTCAAACAGCACGTCGCCATCCATTTTTCTCACTTTGTCCAAACTAAAACTCTCCCATGGAGTCATGACCCGATCAGGTCTCGTAGCTAAAGCGAACAACACGATAAGAACGAAGGAAAAGATAGCTTTAGAATTGAAATTTTGGGAGGTAAATAATGTCAAAATCAGGGCGGCAATAAATGCCAAACTCCACCAGCCCATTCCTAGACCATTTACCCAAGGGTCAAGAAAATTGTGAACTGGCGATATTGTACGGAATAAAAGTGTCGGAAAACCGCAACAGAGAATAAGGAGAGAGCCCCAAAAATAAAGTGATGAAGTAATTTCGACGGCTTTTTGCTTCTCCCAATAGAATTGGAGCCTGCGAAAAACTTGAATTGCTAATATCGGGCCTGCTATCTGAAAAAGTATTAGGAAAAAGCCGCGGTATTTTAAAGGCAGGTGATTTGCCACCGGAAGTAAGATACGTCCAATTGAATGTAAACTCCAATCAAGGACGGAGAAAAAATCGTAGTCTAATGAGTGTCTAAAATCGATAGCTACGGGAACGTTTTTCGTTTCTGCCTTTGAGAGCAGGAAAAGCATGATAAATACAGAAAGGGGTAGGGACGAAATAAGGGCCATCTTTTTAAGTGGGAGTCGACGGATATTAAATACGGCCCAGATGGCAATTAAACTAAGCACTGTCGGAGCCAGCGATACCTTAAAATTAAGGGATGAACATAAAAGGAAAAGGCTTTGTCCGAGATTTTTATTCCAAAAAGCAAAAATCCCAGTTAGGAGAAAAAAAACGCCCCACCAGGAAGGTGTGTTGTAATTCGCTCCCGCTATCAACGAGTAGTCGCGTCCCAAGCCACCCAATAGCGACAACCCAAATGCGGTGCTCGTTACGAGCAGCGTTTTTTCCGGCCAGGAAATTTGGTTGAAGTCATTTTGTTTGATAAATGAGCTAGATGCGACAAATGCGGCAGAAAGTATTTTGGTGGATTGAAAAAACAAAATTGCCAATCCCATCACAAGAAATATCCAATGCGCTGACGCGAAGGTCACCACGTTCCATTTTTCAAAAATCAGGGCCTCGCCAAAGGCCGTCAAGGATTCAGATCCAATATGATAGGTAGATATTTTATTAGGAAAATAAAAGGGGCTTTCCATCCTTGAAAATGAGTTTGTGCGCAGTATTTCCCCCGCTAAAGCCCCTCTGAACAGGACGTCCAGATTCATAAAACGAGAACTGATTTGATTGGGGGAGTCAGTTTTAAAAAGGAACCCAGGAAAATGTTTACTATTTAAGAAGACAGACCAAAAGAGGCAAACCAATGAGACAGCTACGGTTTCCTTTTTCAATGCAACAAAAAGTTTCGTGTTTTTTGACCAACGGACTAAATCGCGGAGTGCCGTAAACAATCCCAAACAGATGACTAGAGCAAAGAAATATTTGGTTAAAGTAGCACAAAGATTAACAAGTACGGTCGAAATTAACCCTACAAATGCGGTTGCAAGGGCGAAGCGATTTTCTTTGATTCCAAAAAACTTTGCTGAAAAATACAGGCTTGCGCACGACGCGATTGCTGCAACACAGGAAGACATGACCCCTAAATAGACCATGTTTGAGGTAGGATTCAATAGAACGTCCAGTCGGGTTAGGCCTTTTGGCTCTCAGCTATTTAATTGACGCTGTTCTGATATAATAATACCAGTCCGCTACTTAAGTTTCCTAGGGACATTCCAAGCTAATACCCTTGAATATCGAGTCTGCGTTCTCTCAAAGCGGACTTTGTCTAACCCCCACTGAAAGAAAAATTTCTCGTGCGAACACGCATCAATTCCAAGAACAATAGTGTCTTAGAAAGGCTCGGGTCCGAGGCGAAGTGCCGTTCGCTGGCTGTTGTGATTCCCGTTTACAGGGGGGAGGCCACGCTTCGGTCACTTATCGAAGAGATTGCACCTTTCACCAGGGAATCGTGTAGTCCTGGTGGGCTCCGGTATCAAGTGCATGAGGTTGTTTTGGTTAACGATGGCTCGCCGGATGGATCACCAGAGGTCATGCGTGAATTAGCGCGTTGCTTTGGCTTTGTTCGGCTGATTTGGCTTTCGCGGAACTTTGGTCAACACGCGGCGACTTTGGCTGGTATGTCGAATACGAATTCAGAATGGGTGGTTACCATTGATGAGGACGGTCAACAAAATCCCGCTGACATGGGACGTTTGCTTGATGCAGCGATTGATAACGACGCACTTCTTGTTTACGCCCAGGCGAGTAATGGTTTGCCCCATAGCTGGTTTCGTAACGCTGCGAGTCTGGTTGCGAAGTATTTTTTTTCGCGACTTTTAGGAAACGCGCAGCTTGGTAGATTTAACAGTTTTCGATTAATAAACGGGCGAATCGCGCGCACTCTTGGGACGTATTGTGGGTGTAACGTCTATCTTGACGGTGCGCTGCACTGGGTTGCTGAAAATCCTGTATGCTGCCCCGTGGTTCTTCGGCGGGACACCGCAAGGCAGTCTGGCTACAATTATCCAAAGCTTTTCGACCATTTCATGAGATTGATATTTACCTCGAAGAGACCACCCTTGCGTATTGTCTCCTTTCTAGGATGTTTCTCGCTTGGTTTGAGTATTCTTTTGGGGGCCTCTGCTGCATGGGGAAAGCTTACTAACCATATTCCAGTGCCCGGTTGGACGAGTATGGTAACGATTATTTCTTTCTTTTCAGGCTTACTACTATTCTCCGTAGGAATCATTGCTGAATATTTGGGTATTCTTTTGGCTGTTTCAATGGGGAAGCCACTTTATTTTATAATCCCAGATGTGAAACAGGAGCAAGAAAACGCTAATGAATCAAAAGCCGCTATTTGACAAACATGAGCACAGCTATACCGAACAGGTGAATGAAGCGCTCAACTTTATCGGTAAAGACGTTGATTTTTTTACCCAGCTAAAAGCCAAACGTCTTTTAGAGCTCAGTCAACGTCTAAAGGGAGATCTCAATGGCTTGTATGCTCTTGATCTAGGATGTGGTATCGGACTCACCGATAGCTATCTATCCGGCAGGTTTGCTGGCCTCCACGGCGCCGATGTCAGCAACAGATCTTTGGATAGAGCGAGAGAGGCTAATCCCTCGGTTAGGTACTCTGGTTACGATGGCCATGTTCTCCCTTACACCGGGGAAATGTTCGATATTGTATTCGCCATTTGTGCGATGCACCATGTGTTGCCTGACTCCCGGGCGAATTTTCTGGCTGAGATAAGGAGAGTCCTCAAGCCTGACGGACTTGGAGTCATCTTTGAACATAATCCACTCAACCCCTTGACCAGAATTGCCGTAGCGCGCTGCGAATTTGATAGGGACGTTGTTTTGGTATGGCCACGAAACTTGAGTAATCTGTTTATCGCCAATGGTTTTTTGCCGATCGAAAAAAAATATATCGCTTTTTTTCCGTGGTCACATCCTCTGGTGGAGCGACTTGAGCATTCATTGGGATGGCTGCCTCTCGGCGGACAATACTATATGGTCGCAAGAAAAAAATGACCATTGAACTTTACTCCTATGAAAAGCGAGCATTCAGAAAATGAATAAAAATAGTAATCCCACTCTACGAGTTGTTGCTCAACCACCTCAAGAAGCGTTTGTTGCGTATGCTAACCCGCTGGGAAGTTTATCAGCGCCAATTACATTAATACGACCGTCTGTCATCTATTCTGCGGCATCCTATAGTACTCCCCTGGCCTTGCCCATTGGCATTGCATACATTGCAGCGGCAATTCGGCGTGCCAACTATAATGTCCACGCCATCGACTGTGTGGCGCAAGGGATCAATCAAATTCGCCTCACCGACGATGGCAAATTCAAAGTGCAAGGGATTACGGTCGATGAGGTCATATCTCAGATGGACCCCTCGTCCGATATCGTTGGCATCACAATAATGTTTTCTCAAGAGTGGCCACATATAAAGAAATTTATTACAAAGTTACGGAAGGCCTTTCCCAAATCGACTTTCGTTCTTGGAGGCGAACATGTCACTGCTATGGCAGAATTTTCCCTAAGAGATTGTCCGGAGATTGATTACATTGTTAAAGGCGAAGGTGAGCTAACCTTTTTACAGCTCTGTTATCAACTCAGGAAGGGTTTAAACGTTGATCAGCTAGGTGGCATTGCTTTTTTAAAAGACGGAAATCTTGTTGAGAATGCACTTGCTCCTCGCATTGCCAAAGTGGATCAAATGCCTTGGCCGGCGTGGGATTGCTTTAATCTCGAGCCCTACTTTCAGCCAAATTTCACCATGGGAATTTCCCAGGGGAGAAATATGGCAATGATTGCAACGAGGGGTTGCCCGTACCAGTGCACTTTTTGCTCTAATCCTACAATGTGGACGACGCGTTATGTGATGCGAGGCCCTAAAGAGGTTGTTGACGAGATTGTTCATAATCAGAAGGTTTATCAAGCCAACAGTATCGATTTCTATGATCTTACCGCGATCGTAAAAAAGAGTTGGATCATTGAATTTGCTGAGGAGCTCAAGCGGCGAGAGGTTCGTATTTCTTGGCAGCTGCCGTCAGGAACGCGTTCCGAAGTGCTTGATGAGGAAGTCATTTCTAAGATTGCCCAAACGGGTCTTCATTTTTTAGTCTATGCACCAGAAAGTGGGTCAATGCGAGTTCTAGAGGAGATTAAGAAAAGAGTGAATCTAAATAAAATGACCGCCTCGATAGTAATAGCATTGCGGCATCAACTGGTGGTCAAAGTAAATTTCATTATCGGCTTTCCAAATGAACAACGAAGCGACGTTTTAAAAACTCTGTTTTACATTATTAAACTCGCATTCATCGGAGTGGATGACTGCAATGTTGCCCTGTTTTCGCCATATCCGGGTTCCGCTATTTATGACGATCTGCGAAGAGAGGGGGTTATCGCTAAAACCGATGACAACTATTTCGAAAATCTTATGACTCAGTTCGATTTCACATTGTCTCAGACTTTTTGCAAAAACATAAAGTCTTCCGAGTTGTTAGTATATCGAGTCTTTGGCATGGCCGCCTTCTATGCGATTAGTTACTTAAGAAAGCCATCCCGAATCTTACGATTGCTGAAGTATTTTTTATCCCGGCACGAGCCATTCCAACCTCGAAGTCTATTTGAACAACGTATTTTTGATTTTGTTACAAGAAATCAGAATAAAAAGGCCGCCTAGCGTTCAGTAGGATGCGTTATGATTTTCGTTAAGCCTCTTTCGCCAGACGGCAATTCTTCGATACTAAATCTACGTAGTGAGGCTACCAATCGATGGGACGATAATCTTTAAGGAATTTTCCGAACTGGTGTTTGCCGGTGAGAATCCCATCAAAGAAGGGGTCGCAGACTCGTGCCGCACCATCCACAATATCCAGAGGCGGTTGGAAATCATGCACCTCCTGCTTTAGCGCCGAGAGTGCGGCCGGATCCTCATCAGTGACCCAGCCGGTATCAACGGCATTCATGTAGATGCCTTTTTTTTCTAGCTCGCTGGCCGACGTATGCGTCAGCATATTGAGTGCCGCTTTTGCCATATTCGTATGGGGGTGGCGGTCGGCCTTCTTGAAACGGTGAAATTTCCCTTCCATCGCACTCACGTTAACGATGTGTTTTTTTCCTGTGAAGTCGCGACTCATCAACGGAACGAGTTTGCTGCAGAGAACAAACGGCGCCACTGCATTGACGAGCTGGACCTCCAGCATCTCTGCAGCGTCAACCTCGGCTAATTTCAGCCGCCAGCTATTCGTCTGTCTCAAATCTACCTGCTGCAGATCGCAGTCAAGCTCACCAGGGGGAAAGGCCGCTTCGGCGTTGATCGACTTGTCGTAGGTGTAGGGAATTTGAGAAAGCTGGGCAGAAGCCCTTAGTCCAATCCCCGGCCCCTGTGAGTGCCATTCGATAAGTAGAGTTGACTCGGAACTTTCCGGCAAAGCGGGACAAAGTGACGCTAACTGCGCTTTGCACTTTTCCCCAGCGCTCAAGAGGCCTTGAACTTGGCTAGAAAATCCGGAGAAGGGAAGCCGCTCGTTCTCAATGAGATGCGAATAGAAGCCGGGAGGTCGCCTGACGGTTTGAGCGGCATTATTGATCAAGAGGTCGAGCCGCCGGGCAGTATGGCATAGGTGGCGCGAAAATATTTCAACGCTTGGGATATGCCGTAGATCCAATCCGTAAATTTCAAGCCGATTTCCCCATTCGGGAAAGTCAGCTTCCTTAGAAAACCTAAGGGCCGCGTCCACCGGAAACCTGGTGGTGGCAATGACTTTGGCTCCGGCTCGAAGCATCATCAAGCTTGCCTGGTATCCGATCTTAAGCCGAGCGCCGGTAATTACGGCAACTTGCCCGTGTAGGGACACCGATTGAAACCTTTTTTTGTAGTTAAACTCGGCACACTGTCCGCACATCAGATCATAGAAAAAATGAAGTTTGGTGAACTCGGCCTTGCAAACATAGCAGTTGCGAGGGGTCTTTAGGACCTGCGCCTCAGCAAAAGCCGACTCGCTCTGGTGGCCAGCGGCGATCTGGGCAGGAGCCTGAAAAACTCCAGTTCTTGCTTCTCGAATTCCTGTGGTGGCTCGAACCCTACGGTCCTCGTTCTGCTTTTGTTTCCGCCTAGCAGCGTAAAAGGCTTTGTGTTGCTGCTCAATGGCTGCTTTATTCGGGCGGGAAAATCGCCCTGCTGCCTGGGTAAGCTCGAGTAGCTTACCGTAGTCTACGGTTGTCGCCAGAGAGACATTCTGGGTAAGGCTCTCCAGCAACTGTATGCAACGGGTAATTTCGTCATTGGTTATGTCGGACATCCAGGTAAAACGTGTAGCATGGAGCGCCTACATTTGACCCTAAATTCCGTTTTTCGAGCAGTTTTGGCCGGTTTCCTAAGTTATCCACCCGCAAACCCGTAACTAATAATCCAATTCTTTTGTACAAGCTCTACAGTTTGGTGAATTCGCTTTGTCGGGAGGCGAGCCGCCAGGGGCAGGAGGCGAGTTTTGCGCCATGGCAAAGGCCCCACGATTTTATAGGGCAATCAACCCAGCAAATAATTTTTTGAAACAGACCCCACAAAAAGAATCTAATACCTGTGAGCTTAGCGGTTGTGCGTCGCATTACCAGCGTCGGTCCAGTTATCGGAAACCGGTGGGGGCGAAAAAGGGGAAGCGACCTCGGCACTTGAAAATCGCGCTATAATATTTCACGTGGCAACTACGGCATCTGAAAAAAACACTGTCGATCAGATCGATTATTTGATCCAGCAGGGCGAAGGGAAGCAAGCCCAAAGAGAATTGGTAAGCTTTTTTCAAAGCGAGATTCCTCGACCGGTTGCCGCACAAGCTGCGGCGTTAGCTTGGCGCGCTGGCCGTCCAGAGCTTGGGCTAAAACTCCTTAACCCTTGGGTGCGCCCGTCCTCCCGAAAGCCAAACGTCGCTTCGGTCGAAGAGAAAATTGAATACGCGGCCTGTCTTGTAAAAATTGGGGCTTCCCACGAAGCCCACTTGCTTTTAGCTACCCTTTCACCCGAAGACCCTTCGCGCCAATTTCTCATTCGGGCGTTTGTCCATATTACTCATTGGAATTATCACGAAGCTAAACAACTTCTCTCTCGCTATGTTCGCGCCAAAGACATTCGCCCTTATGACCGGCTGGTAGGAAAAGTGAACTTGGTGGAGGCCTTAATTCACGAGCAAATTTACGACAAAGCGTTAACGGGACTGCGAGATCTTCTGCATGATTCCAGCCTGAAGCGATTAACCTTTATTCAGGCGAAAGTTTTAGAATTGGCGGCCCAGTTTTGGATCGAACGAGGCAAATATTCGGGGGCAGAAAAATATTTGCGTCAAGCAGAGAAGCTATTGGCCAAGACAGACGGTCTGGATAGCTTTTTTGTTCGTAAGTGGACCGTGTTTTCCTCTTTTCTTAGAACGCGCGGAAATGCAAAGTCGCTGGCCCAATGGACTGAGATTCGCGCAGAGGCGGTAACTCGCAACCATTGGGAGTCAGTCCGCGACTGCGATCGTTTTAGGGCGCTCACGTTCAAGGACGAGTCGCTTGGGCGCCGAATATACTTTGGCACACCGCACGCGAGCTTTCGCTCCAATCTTTTAGAAGAATGGGGTCCTAGTTTTGAACCGGGGGATCGCTACCTTTGGCAGCTCGGAGAGAAAGAGGCGTCCTCTGTGGGGCTCGATCTCACTGAGACCTCACCCACACTTAGAGACGGGATTCGTCCCGACAGCTTACTGCACCGTTTGCTAAGCACTTTGACATCTGACTTCTATCGGCCTTTTCGGGTTGCGGCAATCTTTGCCCGGCTGTATCCGGAAGAATTTTATAGTCCCACAAATTCCCCGCCTAGGGTTCATGTGGCCGTGCAAAGGCTGAGGGCTCTATTTTTAGAACTGAAAATTTCGTTACAGGTTTTGGAGTCTGACGGGAGCTATCGTTTATTTGCCCCAAGTCCATTTGCCATTTTGATGCCTGCAAAAGACGAAGAGGGTAAAATCGGTTCCCATTTTCTTTCTACCATTCGTAGAGAATGGCCAAGCACGCCGTTTTCCGTGAAAGAGGTAAGTATAGTTTTGCGCTGTTCACCAAGAACGGCACTGAGTCATGTCACGGCTGCGCTTGGTGAGGGCGAATTGAGTAAAGAGGGTAAGGGACGTTCCACTAGGTATCGATTGGCTAGCTAGAAAACAAAGCCCCAGAATCATCGATTCCAGGGCTTTTTGAAGGACTTTTTTTAAACCAGGACACGCGACGCTGTATTATTCGTCCCGGCTTTCCGTCGGCAACTTGACTTCGGGGCGCACTTCGTCAAAACCGCCGGCATCCACCCCACTAATGTGTGGCAGAGCGCTTGGGACCGAAGCACTTTTCTCGTGCTGTGCGCAGCCCGATGTCAAAAGGGCGGCAAGAAAGAAGCTTACTGTTAACCAATCTTTAATTAATGATAGTTTCATATTTTTCTCCCTATTATTTCTTTGTTAGCCAGGCCACAAAACCTACATTTGCGGGGTATCCGGAAGAGTCAGGAGAGGTAAGGATAAAGTCCTCGGCAAATTTCCCGGGAATTGCAGGACCAGTGACGGTCACATGTTTCACGGCTCCGTTGTAGGCGGTCAAATTAGCATCAATAATAATTTGTGCTCCCGCGGCTACCTGAGCTACGAGCTCATCGTTGCCTCCATAGACATAGGAAGTGATCTGCCCATTAATAAGGGTGTCATTCTTCTCTCCGCCGTTAATGCAACTTGGTGCGCCGGTCAGACATTTGAATTGGAGACCAGGCAGTGAGTTTCCTGCTCCATCGGTTATCTTTGCTTGGGTGGACATGGTGAGTCCATTCCAATTGCAAGCGCCGGTTTGGTTATAATAGGCACAGGGGTTTCCTTGGAACTGCACGTGCAAAACGTACTGTTCTGCAAACGCCGGCGTAGCCAATACGGCCATCAATGCTAGAAGGGTATTTAGAGATCGTTTCATGTCGTTTCTCCTGGTGTGGTCCGCTTTCTTCACTTCCCGTACAGCCTGTTACGGTAAGTATGGTGGTGAGGGCGCGGACGTTTTGTTTAACTTCTGTCCTATTTTGCAAAAAAACGAGGTCACTTCGAACTAATAAGAATTGCGAGATAAGGTTGGCGAGCTGCCATTTAAAATAGTTTCAGAGGACTTTTTTTGGATTAATCCACTGTCAAATCGATAAAAAAGTGACTAACAAATCGACACCGTAAGAGCTAGAGCTATTTGGGAAAAGTCTTTTTTTTCGAAGTGGTGTACAAAACTTCGCCATCTAGCTTTTGTTTTTGAACCTAAAAACGGGGTACGCCGATTGCAGCCTTATTGCCTACGCTTCACATTCTAGTCGCTTCATCCGGTAGCCACACCAGACATTTCAACGTTAAGTATACGAGCGCTTCTTGGTTTAGGGGTTCGTAGTAATGTTCGCTGAGATTCCATACAAGCCACTCCGACTTTTTCTTTCTCGCTGGTTGCTAATCGGCCTTTTGATCTTTGTAAACGGCTGCACCGTAAAAGGGGGCCTTCAAGGAAACGGTGAAGGCTTTGGCGGCGGGGATCCCCTTGCCGGCCCTTTAGAGGCGGCTCGAAGCGACCTGAAAGTGGCGATCGCTGGGATTAAGAATGGGACTAACGTAAATGGAATCGCGAAATTCGCGATCTGTCCTGACGGAATGACCCTGATCTGCAACACATTACACGGTCTAACGCCGGCCCAAGTCGCTGAGGTACAACAATTTGTTATCCAGGGCGCGGATGAGTTATTGACTCTAAATGGCGCGACTTCGGCGACCCCCTTTGTGGTGGCAAGAACTCCTTTAAAAGTGACCGGTGTGGATAACGCGCCTATGGAAGTCATGGCAATGACTCCGTTTGGGGCGCAGGGCTCGATCTCGGTCCGAGACACCGCGATTCAAAGTCTGACTTCTTCTGGGATCATGGCAATTGTGGCCCATGAATTTGGGCATAAAATTAAGTCGAACAATGCCAATGGAAGTTTTCAAGATGATAATAGCCCAGGGGGCGCGTTCAACTTTCCAGGCGGCGGCCGTGCAAAACTGGATGCCGTGGGAGCTGCCATCGCTCTTTATGTTTTCTACCTAAAGCAGCCAGCAGATGCCGTGCGCGCCTTTGCCCCAGCTATTTGGACCGGGAATACGGGAAATCTCACTACCAGCAATCAGATGCTAATTTGGGGCGGCAAAAATTCATCTTATCCGGTAAATTCTGGCTTTAAATACGATCCGCTCACGGGAGCCTTCATTGCGATGACCAATGATTTGGCCCCGTCCCCCAGGTTTAATCACGTGGCGCTATGGACTGGTGCTAACGCAAATGCAACCCTTGCCAATCGCCTTTTAGTTTGGGGAGGAGCCGCGGGTTCCAATCGCTTTGGAGACGGGGCGGTCTACGATTCCAATTCCGATACTTGGGCAGCAATGGGCGCCGTCAACGCGCCTTCACCACGGAATATTTCAAATTATGTAAATAACAATCCCGGCAATTCTTCGATCGCGGTTTGGACGGGTAAAGAAATGATCGTGTGGGGAGGCTGGGGCGATGATGCCAACGGGAAATCGGTTACGCTGGCGACAGGGGCTCGTTACGACCCCGCCGCCAAAACCTGGACAGCGATCAGCACCACCGGTGCTCCGTCTGCCAGAGCAGCAGCCAGCATGGTATGGGCAAGCACTACGAGCACTATGCTGGTTTGGGGCGGGCATGACGGGAATTCGCTATTGAGTGACGGCTTCGCCTACGATCCGGTTTTGAACAAGTGGAAACCTTTTGCCTCTAACGTCTCTGGCTCAGTTAGCATACCGCCTTACGCGCGAAAAAATACGTCCACAGTTTGGACCGGGACTCGCATGCTCATTTGGGGAGACGATACCAGTGAGAATCCCAATGCCGATGACGGTTGGAGCTACAATCCGTCTTCAGATACTTGGACGGCGATGAGTACACAAAACGCCCCCGTCCATCATGCCGGCGCCAATGTCGTGTGGACAGGCACAAAAATGATTCTTTGGGGAGGCCATGACGGGTTTACCGAGTTTGATGACGGCGGAATATATGATGTCGCAAGCGATTCCTGGGAAGCGGTACCCAGCGTACTATTTCCCAATGGAAAAGGGCTCTCTGCTCGATTGATGAGTTCCGCAGTTTGGACTGGAACGAACTTAGTTATCTGGGGTGGGGTGGACAAAAATACCAACCCTTTT
>JAYVQZ010000041.1:0-3051 GCA_043776735.1 Deltaproteobacteria bacterium
CGTTTGCGATCGATGTTGGAAAGCACATGATAGGCCTCATCGAGATTGGCGATGATGGAGTTTGCCTCATCGGAAGTAAAAAGTGAGTAAGTCGCCACCGAATCTTTTGAGAAGGCATTTTTCGCCGAGTGGTACGCGGCGACGATCTCAGCGATCGTGGCGCGAGGGTCTGTCTTTAATACATCGTAATAGGTTTCTTGGGTTCGACGTGGGGCCATTTTATTTTGCGACCGTTGTTCTTAGGAGGTTTCGAATGATGCTTTCCAAATGGGTAACCGCTGAGCAATTGGGGGCGTCTATGAGAAAAGGAACCCGACGCCGGATCGACTGCCAAACGGCGTTATCATAGGGGAGGTACCCCATGTATTCAACGCCCATACCGAAATAGCGCTCGCAGACCATAAGGATAGACTTTCCAATATCTGCTTCAGATTTCACACGCACCTGGTTTACCACGAGAGCGATTTCAAACTCTTCCATCTTTTGTTGAAGTTCTAGACCGTCCGAAGGAGAGAGGCGTTTCACCTCATTGAGAAGATCTTTGGGAGTGCGAATTCCCCGGCTATTTTTACCGTCCATCGCCTGCTCTATGAGTTGGCGAACGTAAGGGGAGGGCGTAGCCGAGCGTAGCATGCGGTAAAAGGAAGATTTTATAAAGCGATAGGCATTTTCGATGGAAGTGGGTTCGGGTGTGACAATTACTATTTTTTTGTCAGCTAACAAAAAGAAATCCAAAGTGTTGGTCGCCGTACCGGCTCCTAAATCCAACAGAACAAAGTCTGCTTCTATTTCACGGAATTTTCTTAGAAGCCTAGCCTTTTGCATATGCCTAAGGTTGGTAATGCCCACGGGATCTTGGGCGCCGCTAATCAGAAATAGATTTTTGATCGGCGTGGGCTGCATGAGCTCTTTCATGTCGTCCACGCGACCAATCACCAAATCGGCCAAAGTTTTTGTAGGCGATTCTACTCCCAGGCTCGTGTGAAGATTGGCGCCGCCAAGATCCATATCAACGACAACGATCTTCTTGTTTAACCAACTGAGGTAGACCGCCATATTGGAGGTCAACAGGGTCTTGCCGATTCCGCCTTTTCCGCCGCCGATAGCCCAAATCGAACGTTGGGCATTAGGCGCGACAAGCGCTGCACGCGACGGAATGTTCATCCGCAACTCAAGAGTGGGCGGTGATTCGGGAAGCTTGGTCTTGTAAAGAGCCACCGATTGTCCTGTGTGTAAGAGAGGGAAGAGAGACCTTGAGGCTAGACCATTCTATTATCTCGGATACGGCCGTTTTTATCAATGCGGAGTGAGGGAATTCGTTCCGTCATCACGCGTCGAGTCACGCGCCGGAAAACTCGTTGGTATATTTTTGGCACAGGCGCTGCGTCATTTTTCGTTTTAGCGCTCTCGACTTCTCCGGTCTGCTTGGCTAGATCTCGTCCTATGCTTTTGGAAACGGAACGGCTATCTATTCGCGGCTGGACTCTTGAGGATGTAGGACCGCATCGACTCATGGCCAGTGATGTGGGCTATACGTGTTTTTCCACTCCCGGTTTTTTCTCGTTTAAAGATGAGCAAGAGTTGAGAGAAAAAGTCGCAAGGCGGGCAATACTCTTTTCGGAGACCGGCTTTGGAAAATACCTGGTATTCGAAAAGGGAACTCAAGCATTTGTAGGAACGTGCGGTATTGAGCCGTTCGATAATAACGGCGCTCCCGGTTATGAATTGGGCTACCGTCTTATGTTGGATCAGTGGGGCAAAGGTTACGCCACCGAAGCCGCTAATACAGTGATGAACTATTTTTTTGAAGGACTTGGTCGACCCCTGCTCCACGCCTTTGCCCTTGCGCAAAATGCCGTATCGTTAAAGATAATTGGTAAGCTCGGTTTTAAGCGGTGTGGAGAAGTGAAATACAACGGATTGGTAAATCAACTCTATGTCAGAGAGTCGCGCTGTTAAGGCAATCGCGTGCCATTGCTGACATATTGAGAAAGAGACTCGCTCACCCGAAGGCGCCGCCTATCATTCATTGACTGAGATTGTCGCCGCGCCACTTCGTGGCTTTCGACAAATCATAGAATCTGATCTCTCGGACCGAAGGTCCGGGAGTCTCATCCGCCCGAACTGCCTCGGTTCAGTCCGGTGTTGCATTTTGTGATGTTGGGAACAAAGGGTAATGAGGTTGGCTGGAGTATTGGGCCCCCCATAAGATTTAGGCTTGATGTGGTGCTGCTCGACCCAAAACGCTGAGTTGCAGGGTTTCCCATTGGGCAAGGTAGCCTGACACTTCCCCTGGTCTCGTCGATTGACTTCATGGCGAGCTGCCGCCGTTAGGCGTTCTGAGGACCCCGATTTAACTGGTCTGGCCCGTTTTGCTTTTTCTACAGGGTCTTTGTGCTTTAAGAATAATTCAGCCATTTCACCTAAAGCCTCTTCGAAGGTGACCGAATGCTTTTTATTTTGAGCCAGCACTTCTCTGATTCTCTGTAGCTTCCTTTCCAGCTCCACTGAAATCCCTACCCGAAGTTCACTTCTCTGGGGGGCCATTGGCCTTATCTTTTCTCTGATGACCGCTTTAGGATTGGCAACGGTCACTTGCCGCTTAAGCTCGCGTTGTGGAAGCGTAGAGGCCTTTTCAATCCACTCCAATGAATTCTGCGGAGTAATCACGGCTACCACTCTTCGTGCCTGAGAAAGAGAGATCGTGCCGTTATCAATGGCCTGTTGAAGCGCTGGTACGTCCAGAGACTTATTGGCCACTTTAGAAAAATAACCAGCCTGCGCTTCACTTAGCCCCAGGGCCTGGACGCAGTAGACAAATAAATTGGGATATTTAAGTTCTCTAATCGCCTCGCTTTTTTGCATCTCAGAGAGAATCCCAAGTAACTCGGATTCCGATCGCTTGTACGTTTTAGATAGAGAAACTGCCTGTTGATGAAGAAGTGCTGCGTTCATGAAAAATACATAACATGGCTTTTTCTGGCGGCTCAGAAGGCCTCACGTTACCGTGACGAGTCACCAAAACGCGAAAACCGTTCGAACGGTCCTAAG